>DJYC01000109.1:0-4754 GCA_002448445.1 Treponema sp. UBA6988 | reverse complement strand
CGGCTGGTAGTAGTCGTAGTAGCTTACGAAGTATTCCACTGCGTTGTTGGGGAAGAAGGTTTTGAATTCGCGGTAGAGCTGGGCGGAAAGGGTCTTGTTGTGGCTTATGATTAGCGTGGGGCGCTGCCACTTTTCTATGATTTTTGCCATGGTAAAGGTTTTTCCGCTTCCGGTAACTCCCTTTAGCGTCTGGTAGCGGTCGCCAGCTTCCAGTCCTTTTACCAGGGCGTCTATTGCTTCCGGCTGGTCACCGCTTGGCTCGTAGTCGCTTACAACCTTGAATTTGCGCATGGAAAGCTCCTTGTGAACAATTTATGTGGACAATTTTTACCATTATATTCCATTAAATGGGTTTTAGGGAAGGATTTTATTCTTTTCTCGGCTGCTTTACATAAGAAACTATTGTGAGAATTGATTTAATGGTTCACAATGAAAGGCAACGGTTTGATATCTGATGTAATTCCTTGCCAACGCATCAAGTTGGGGCCAGCTGAAAATTGCCGTTGGCTGCATGGTACAATACGTCTATGGCGTAAATGGCACCCAGGGCAAAGCTTATGCAGAGGAAGGCAGGTTTGGAAAGCCTTTTCTTTACGTACAAGACGAAGGGCATGACACCATAAATTAGAAGCAGGGCAAAGAAGCAGAAGATTGCGGCAGACCTAAAGCAGACGTAGCCGTCCAAGTTCAGGAAGTTCCAGGGTTCGGTGGTGTAGTCCCAGAGGCGCAGGTTCATAACCTTTAGCAAAAAGAGCCCGGTAAAGTATTCAAGTATTGCAGCGGCAATGCCTCCTGTAAAAAAGACGAGGACAGGGTGCTTCTTTAGCGGCCAGCAGGTAAAAAGCATCAAAAGTCCGCCGAATCCATAAACCGGAATCCAGGGGCCAAGGGATGTTCCGCGGTTAATCCAGCGGCCTACGGCTATGCGGTAGAAAATCAGTTCGTAGATCCAGCCCCCGACCGCGCAAAAAACCATCACTAAGACAAGGATTGCCACGCTTTCGGTGACAGAGCGTTTTTCTTTTTCTTCCATAATATTAATTTCGGTTGGCAAAAGCAATTACACAACACTTTCAACTTTTCTTTTTTTGTGGCAGTTTTTTATGCAACATCTTGCCTGAAATCCATGCTGTGCTTGTTTTGAAGACTGGTATTTTGTGGCGTAGCAGCTCAGGGGGACGGTTGCGAGCTACTGAGTTACTTCGTAACTCGCGGATTTATTTGCTAACACCAATCAGCCTTGGGGCGTTGTCCGCTTACGCTACCGAGTTTCTGCGAAACTCGCGGAATTGTCTGTTAACACGCACCAATTATAGCAGGCGTTGCGGGCGGCGTTTGAGCCCGCAGAGGGGGTAGCACGCAACGAAGTGCGGGCGCAGGGGGAGACTTCCCCCACCTTACTGATTGACATTCCCCTTTTCCTCGGATTCCCTCTGCTTTCTCGCAAGTTCCAGCTGCTGATCCTGCCATGCAAGGGTCTGCTTCCACTCTTCCTCTTCCTGCTGCTTTTTAAGGGCGCGCTTCTTTTTTCCAAAGATGTCCGACAGGTCTATGATGACAAGCAAAATGAAAAATGCCGCTGCAAGTCCAAGCAAGAATGAAATTAGGCTTTTGCCTCCTGCATAAGAAGCTATGAGGGTTTTCTTGTTGCCGCAAACCATGGAGCTAAAGCCCCCAACCCCCGAAACGCTAGCCTTGCGGTCTCCAAGGGAAGCTACAAACGTAAATTTTGCATCAGGATCTATGCATGAGTAGTGGTATTCCAAAGTATTAGAGTGCCTCCTTCTTGTTACAAAAGGTCCGGACATGGCTTCTTTTATGCCAAGCAGTTCCGTTTCCTTGTCAAAGAAGAGGTGGCCGCATGCCTTTCCTTCCCGCTGATAGACATGATTTAACTTACCGTCGCTGCCCTTTTCAAAGCAGGTTACGCTAATACAGATGTATTTTCCGCCCATATATTCAGCCGGGTCTGATACGGGTATATAGGCAGGAAACTCATAGTTGCTTATAAGGTACTGTTTTTCTTCCGCCGCATTTACGGCTTTTAGAATCTGCTCAGTTGTGGTAAGTTCCGGCAGGGCATTCAAAAGCTTCTTGTATTCATTACGCTGCTTTGACCCCTTCCTGGAAAGGGCAAGGCTGGCTGCAATCAAGACACAGGCGGTAACAATGCAGAATATGTTGGATTTCTTAAAAATCTTGCCGGAATTCTCCTGATTGTTACCATTTTTTTTCTGGGCATTTTTTTTCTGGGCACACATAAAGTTCCTCCTAAGATGCAAATACGTATAATACCACCAGTATAGCGCACACTTTTTTTTTTGCATAGTAAGGCATTTTTACTGAGGCATTTTTTACCAATACTTGACTTTTACTTGACAGAGGCAAAAACGCGAACCATACTTTAGTGTATTCAACACAACGGAGGTTTTTCATGAAAAAACATTTGATTCAGCTTGGCGCATTGTGCATGACGCTAACACTAGCCCTCGCTTCTACTGCATGGGCACAGAACAAGGACGACTTTGTGCTTGTGGAAGGCGGCACTTTTACAATGGGGCATGAGGAGCCACACCAGATAAAGTACATGATTCCGCATGAAATAACCCTTACCGAAAGCTTTTACATGT
The DNA here is from genome assembly GCA_002448445.1 of Treponema sp. UBA6988. Lineage (GTDB taxonomy): Bacteria > Spirochaetota > Spirochaetia > Treponematales > Treponemataceae > Treponema_D. Next base: position 2,124 of record DJYC01000109.1, on the reverse strand, counting down.
GCATTCATGAGGTAACAAACAAAGAGTATGAAGAAGTGATGAAAAAAAATCCTTCAGAATTCAAGGGAGACAATCGTCCTGTTGACCAGATTTCTTGGTATGATGCCATTGAATACTGTGTGCAGCGCAGCCTGAATGAGGGGCTTACCCCATGCTACAAGGGCAGCAGAAAAAATGGCTACACTTGCGACTTTAGCGCAAACGGCTACAGGCTCCCCACCGAAGCAGAATGGGAATATGCAGCCCGTGGCGGAAAAAAGGATGCACTGGACACGGACTACAGCGGAAGCGATGACATTGACCGTGTTGCTTGGTACGAAGACAACAGCGGGGACAAGACACACAATGTAATGACTAAAGCACCCAACGAACTGGGCATCTACGACATGTGCGGGAACGTAAAGGAATGGTGCTGGGACGCATGGGAACCCCTTGATGATCCAAGTAGCGTAACGAACCCAACCGGCAGGAGCAAAATCGACAAAGACACATTTTTCATTTTACGTGGCGGTGAATATGATGATGAACCAGAGTACTGCACTGTATTTGACCGTAGCGATGATGCCCCAAACCGTGACGTAATAGGCTACGGTTTACGCGTAGTGCGCACCGCAAGCAAAGAAGACCTGGAGGCCGCACAAGAAGCCGAAAAGCCTTCTGAAGCAAAAAAGGCAAGGCCTGCACTAAAAAACAAAAAAGCACAAGGCAGGGCAAAAAGAAAGTAGAGTCCATAATCATTCTGGACGCTACAATGGGCTAAAAGCAACCCGGTAATCCATGTCGGTGCAGCTTGCTTTGTTTTGCAAAGTTGCAGTGCCCAAACGCAGGACTCCCAGAAGATAGGCTAAAAAATTAAAGTCTTTTGGAGCACATTCCTCTGTAAAACTGCCCCTTCGGGGGCTCTTCGTGTTACGGGCTTTCCGGGGCTTGCCCTCCCGGCCGGTACCCTTCGGGTACGCACTCCGTGCCCCCTCCAATCCCGGCTAGGTTGCTTTTGCAATAAAAATTCCCTCCGTGGCTATACACTCATTGGCAAGCACGGGTAAAAAATATTCGCATTTGTGTCAGATTTTGAATTTCTTCTGCATATATATAGTATAGAGGAAATGTATCATGCCAAATATTTCAAAAAAATCTTTCCACATCTTAAACCCGCGCCTTGACCCTAACTTTAAGGCCATCTTCACCCAGAACACGCAGGCCTCAAAGATTGCGCTAAAGTCCTTCCTTTCAGCGGCAATCGGACGTGATGTAAAGGAAGTCACGGTCGTTCAGAATGAGGATGCCCGCTTCTACAAATTCCAGCGGGCGATTGACTACGACATAAACTGTGAGTTTTCGGACGGAACCAAGGCACAGGTTGAGATGCAGGGCTTTGACCAGCAGTACGACTACGGTAAGCGTGCTGAATACTATGCGGCCCGCCTTGTCTCTTCCGTGATGGAGGTGGGTGACGACTGGAACTCCGTGGCGCAGGCCTACCAGATTTCCGTACTGGACTTTGTCTTTGACAGGGGCAACACAAACCCCATCCACCACTACCAGATGGCGGACCTGGGCGACGGGGCAAGGCTTTCCGGCAGGCTGAACGTAATCTTTATGGAGCTGCCCAAGCTTCCAAAAGTGGTAAGTTCAGATGATGTAAAAAACTTGCCAAGCTTGCTCAAATGGTGTAAATTCTTAAAGGAAGCGGACAATCCTGGGAGCCAGGATTTGATAAGGGCGATTGTGGAGTCGGAGGACGGCATAATGAAGGCAAGCGATACTCTTAAAAACATAAGCGACGACGGCTGGCGCTGGGTAATACAGGGACAAATCGAGGGGAAAAAGCGCGACTACACCAGCGGCCTTCTGGCGGCGGAAAGGCGAGGTCGTGCGCAGGGGCTTGAGCAAGGAATGCTTCAAAAAGCAATTGAGACTGCAAAAAAGCTCTTGAATGACGGAATGCCCCCTGAAAAAGTGGCAAACTATTGTTCCATTCCGCTGGAAGAAGTAAAGGTGCTGCAAAAAACACCCTAAGGAAGCGGACAATCCTGGAAGCCAGGATTTGATAAGAGCAATTGTGGAGTCGGAGGACGGCATAATGAAGGCAAGCGATACTCTTAAAAACATAAGCGACGACGG
>DJYC01000090.1 GCA_002448445.1 Treponema sp. UBA6988 | reverse complement strand
TGGGGTCTCCACTATGTTCTTAAGACAAACGCTGAAGGTACAGCTGGTGACTGGGCAATGTGCCAGGGTCCTGCAAAGTACTACTGGGGTGGTACTTGGATTGCTGCATACAAGGGAACAAAGAACCCGAACGCTGCTAAGGAAATGATTAAATACCTCGTTTCTGATGACGGCTTCTGCGAAGGCTATGCAAAGAAGACAGGTGATACACTTGGTAACCTCCATACACAGGCTGCAATCAAAGATACATTCTCTGAACCATTCCTTGGTGGCCAGAACCACTACGTAGAATTCTGCGAAATGGCAAAGGGTATCGACGGAAAGCTTATCCAGGGTACAGACCAGGCTATCGAAGCTCTTTGGAGCGAAGCTGTTGCTGCTTATGCAAACGGCGAAAAGTCTAAGGAAGATGCTTTGAACGAGTTCAAGGCTCAGGTTAGCTCAACACTTGGATTCTAATTAAAATCTGAATTCATTATCTGACCCTAAGGGCGCGGACATTCATCTGACTAAAATCATTGAGTGGGCCGCGCCTTTTTTTTCAGTAAAAATTGATCGCACGTGGAGGCGAGAATGGCAACTAAGAAAATAGTATCGGATCGTATAAATAAAAAGGGTTACTTTTTTGTTATACCTTTCGTGCTTGTATATTTATTGTTCAATTTCTGGCCGACAATTTATACTTTTATCTTGTCAGTCGGTAACTTGAAGGGATTTGGCAAACTTAAGATTATCGGTTTTGCCAACTTCGTTAGGCTTGTAACAGACAAGTACTTCTGGGGCTCTGTTGCAAATACGTTTATAATTTGGGGCATCAACTTCCTGCCGCAGCTCGGCATTGCCCTTTTGCTTGCAGTTTGGTTTACGGACGTAAAGCTCCGTCTTAAGGGAACAGGTTTGTTTAGGGCTATTTTCTACATGCCCAACCTTTTGACAGCTGCATCTGTTGCTCTTTTGTTCAAGAGCTTGTTCGGATATCCAGTAGGTCCTGTCAACCAGTTGCTTCTGGGATTTGGACTTGTGGAAAAGGCCTATCAGTTTGACCGCAATGGATGGGCTTTGAGATTTATAATTGCATTCATCCAGTGGTGGATGTGGTGTGGCCAGACTCTTATTCTTTTGATGGCTGGTATCACCAGTATTTCGCCTTCGCTATATGAATCTGCTACGATTGACGGTGCCAACGACTGGCAGTGCACGTGGAAGATAACAGTTCCTCTGCTCCGCCCGATTATGTTCTTCCTGCTGATTACGTCAATGGTCGGTGGTATGCAGATGTTCGATATACCGTTCCTCTTGACGGATATGCGCGGTGGTGTAAACTTCATGTGCCGTACAATGGCGGTTTACATGTACAACATTGGCTTCCAGGGAACAAACCAGTATTCTTACGCAGCAGCAATTGCTATCGGAATGTTCATTATCACAGTTGTCCTTTCAAGGCTCATCAACTGGCTTACAAGTGACCACTCCCGCGTAAAGCATGTTGTAGAGGAGGCCAAATAATGCAGTATTCATCAAAACGTGCCGTAAAGTCTTCCATTATATACTTTGTAATGATTGTCCTTACGCTTGTTGCAGTTGTTCCTATATGGATCATGCTTATAAACGCAACCCGCTCTACGGAAGAAATAAATGCTGGTCTTGCACTCGTCCCGACTGGCCATGCTTGGCAGCAGACTGTGTACAACTTGCACACTCTTACCAACCGCGGCTTTAAGATTTGGAGAGGCTTCTTAAACAGTGCAATAATTTCCTTTGGTTCGACAATCCTCTGCGTTTACTTCTCTACCCTTACCGCCTACGGTATTTACGTATACCACTTTAAGGGCAAGAAGTTCCTCTGGGGTCTTGTCATGTTCCTTATTATGCTTCCTGGAACCCTTTCCTTCATCGGTTTCTACCAGTTCATGGCATTGCTTGGACTGACCGGCAACTGGAAGGGATTCATTCCTCTTACCATTCCGTCCATTGCATCTGCTGCAACGGTAATGTTCATCCACCAGTACATGGAGTCAATCCTTTCGCTTGAGCTTATCGAAGCGGCCCGTATTGACGGTGCAGGTGAATTCTTTACCTTCAACAGAATCGTACTGCCAATCATGCAGCCAGCTATGGCAACTCAGGCAATCTTCGCCTTTGTTGGAAGCTGGAACAACTTCATGACACCGTCCGTAATCATTACGAATGAAGACTATGCAACCCTTCCTATGTTGGTACAGAAGCTCCGCGGTGATATTTACCGTACGGAATTCGGTGGAATATACTTGGGAATCGCAATTTCGCTTATCCCGATTATCATATTCTACGCAATCATGTCTCGTTACATCATTGCCGGTATCACAATGGGTTCCGTAAAGGAATAGTACTGTTCGATGCTAGGGGAGGGCAGTGCTTGGCTTTTGCTTAGGCTTTAAGCCTGCTCTTCCAAAATATTTGTAGTTGCCTATCATAATATAAAAGGCCCCTTGGGTTTTTACCTTGGGGGCTTGTCTTGTATATGAATAAAAACAAAGGAGAAAGAGAGTATGGCAAGCAGTGGCGAGAAAACCGTCAGGCTTAATAATCCAATTTTACCGGGATTCCATCCCGACCCTTCCATTTGTGTTGCAAATGGAGAATACTTTATAGCGAATTCAACCTTTGAATGGTATCCTGGCGTTGAAATTTCGCGCTCAAAGGACTTGGTCCATTGGACTACAGTTCCATCGCCCTTGAACGAAACCCGCCTTCTTGACATGCGCGGCGAAAAGGCTTCTTGCGGAATCTGGGCACCCTGCCTTTCCTATAGCGATGGTTTGTTCTATCTAATCTATACAAATGTACGGAATTGGGACGTTAGCCCAATGAAGGACTGCCCAAATTTCCTTACAACGGCACCTTCAATAGAAGGCCCTTGGTCAGACCCTGTTTTTATGAACGCATCTGGGTTTGACGCTTCCATGTTCCATGATGATGACGGCCGCCACTGGTATCTCAACATGGAATGGGACTACCGCCAGACTGGTCCCCGCCAGTTCAGTGGAATAATGCTACGTGAATACGATCCCCTAAAAAAATGCCTCGTCGGCGAAAGAAAAAAGATTTTTTTAGGAACAGATATAGGCCTTGTGGAAGGCCCCCATATTGTAAAGAAAAACGGATGGTACTATATACTTGCTGCGGAAGGCGGAACTTCCTATGAGCATGCAATCACGGTTGGCCGCTCCCGCAACATAGAAGGCCCCTACGAAGTGCACCCCGACAACCCTTTGATTACGGCCTACGGACACCCGGAGCTTATGCTCCAGCGCTCAGGACACGGAATCTGGTGTGACTCACCCGACGGAAAGCACACCTACCTTGCATATCTTTGCGGTCGCCCACTGCCGGGAACACTTGGCAATGCCTTTACCCGCGGAAAATGCGTCTTGGGTAGGGAAACAGGCATTGCAGAGATTGTCTGGAAGGATGACTGGCCCTATGTTACACAGGGAGACGGCTCCCTGCGCAACAATCCTCCGCCGTATGTTGACGTTGCTGTCCCTGCGGACAATGACGGAATTCAGACGGCTCCTGGAACAGGCCCTTCCCTGATACACTACGACTTTGCCAAGGGCATTCATGATGACTTTAAGACGCTGCGCCGCCCGCTTACGGAAAAAATCGCTTCCGTAAAAGCCCGCCCCGGATTCCTTCGTCTCTACGGAGGACAGTCACCATGGTCAACTTATGAGCAGTCACTTATTGCCCGCCGCCAGGAAGACTTTAAGTTCCGCGCAGAAACAAAGATTGAATTTGAGCCGGACTACTTCCATCAGTATGCGGGAATGTGCTATCGTTATGATGAAGAGACCCAGTATCTTTTGCAGATAGGCCATGACGAGCGCCTTGGCAAAATCATACAGGTGAATACGATACTGCCCGGAAAGCTTATTCAGGGAATGCCCATGCAGATTCCTGAGGGAAAGCCGGTTTACATGCGCCTTGAAGTGGACTATGGCCTTGCCGAATTTGCCTATTCACTGGACAAAAAGAGCTGGCACAGGATGAGGCCTCTTTGCGACGCATCCGTTTTGAGCGATGAGTATTCATCCGACGGTTTTACCGGTGCCTTTGTGGGAATCTTCTGCGTAGACACTGAGATGTATTCAAAACCAGCTGACTTTGAGTATTTCGAATACGAGCGCCTGGCATAATTTTGAGCATGAATTTCTTAAAAAGGAGAAGAATATGGCATTTTTACTTGGAATTGATTTAGGCACAAGCGGTACAAAGACTGTTTTGTTCAACCTGGACGGAACGGTTGCCGCTTCTAAAACAATTGAATACCCGCTCTATCAGCCCCAGAACGGTTGGGCAGAACAGGATCCTGCCGACTGGTTCAATGCGGTTTGCGGAACAGCAAAAGCCGTTATGGCACAGTCCGGAGCAAAGCCTTCAGACGTAAAGGGCATTGGCATTTCAGGCCAGATGCACGGTCTTGTAATGCTGGACAAAGACGGAAACGTACTGCGCAAGTCAATCATCTGGTGCGACCAGCGTACAGCCGCTGAATGTGATGAAATTACCCAGAAGGTTGGAGCTTCCCGCCTTATAGAGATTACAGCAAACCCTGCTCTTACGGGCTTTACCGCCTCAAAGATTCTCTGGGTTCAGAAGCACGAGCCTGAGCTTTACGAAAAGTGCGCCCACATCCTGCTTCCAAAAGACTATGTGCGCTACATGCTCACAGGCGAATTTGCAACGGAAGTAAGCGATGCATCCGGTATGCAGCTTCTTGACGTTCCCAAGCGCCAGTGGAGCGATGAAGTTCTTTCTAAGCTTGGCATAGACAAGTCCCTTCTTGCAAAGGTATATGAATCTCCAGAGGTTACCGGAAAGCTTACCGCAAAGGCAGCAGCCCTTACAGGCTTGGCAGAAGGAACACCAGTTGTTGGCGGTGCAGGAGACAATGCCGCCGCAGCCGTAGGAACAGGAACAGTTGTGGACGGAAGGGCCTTTACAACCATAGGAACAAGCGGTGTTGTTTTTGCACATACCACAAAACTAAGCATAGATCCAAAGGGCAGGGTACACACATTCTGCTGTGCCGTTCCAGGTGCATGGCATGTTATGGGCGTAACCCTTGCCGCAGGACTTTCACTCAAGTGGTTCCGCGACAATTTCTGCCAGGACGAAATTACCGTTGCAGCAGGAATGGGAAAGGATCCTTATTTTGTTATGGACAAACAGGCCGAGCGCATACCGATTGGATGTGACCGCCTTCTTTATATGCCCTACCTTATGGGTGAACGCACACCTCACCTTGACCCAGACTGCCGCGGAGCATTCTACGGTCTTAGCGCAATGCACACAAGGCAGCACCTTTTGCGCGCAGTTATGGAAGGCGTTGTATACAGCCAGAGAGATAGCACTGAAGTCCTCCGCGAAATGGGCGTTACAATCAACGACATGTATGCCTGTGGAGGCGGCGGTTCAAGTCCTCTTTGGAGGCAGATGCTTGCGGACACATTCAATTGTCCTGTTAAGACTGTGGCTTCCAAGGAAGGTCCTGCTCTTGGCGTTGCAATCCTTGCTGGTGTTGGAACAGGCGTCTTCTCCAGCGTACAGGAAGGCTGCGACAAGCTTATCAGGACAAATCCAGCCCAAATGCCAATTGCAGAAAATGTTCCCAAGTACGAAAAGGTATATCAGCTTTACCGCAAGATTTACCCGGCACTCAAGGAAACATACAAGGAACTGGCAAAGCTTTAGTATGCATAGGTAGCAAGTTCGGGGTGACGACCGCTCCCTGAGCGTAGTCGAAGGGCGCGGATGTTTGCTTTTGGCTCATGGTTCTCGATGCATCAAGGGGCTTAAGCCACTTGTTCTCTGCGGATTGGTTGACAATTCCGCATCTTCCCAATCTGAATCCATGGCTCTACACTTGTTGGTGAACAGTTCCCTTCGGCAAGCTCAGGGAACGAGAGGTGGTGTTTGCTCGTATCATCGTCTGCTACCACCAACCAACATTGGGGGGTGTTACGGGGGGCTTGCCCCCTGTAGAGGGGGTAGCCGATTCTTTAGATGAGGCGCAGGGGGAGACTTCCCCCACCTTTTGTAAGAATCAGAAAGGGGGTATTCGCAACAAGCCCGTAGGGCGCAGTTTCCAGCGGTCTTCCCCCACCTTGCATTCAAAAAGCCTTTTATCTCAAAAAAAAGTTTGCTTTTTAGAAAAGTTCATATATAATGGAAATAACTATATTTGAATACGTGGCTGTATTTAAATAATAAGGAGTAGGAGTATAGTTATGAAGATAAAATCTGTCTTCGGAAGCAGCTTTGTACGCTACGGAAAAGTCCTAACGGGCTACGACGTAAAAGAGTTGCTTGAAAAATTAAATTCATCAACAGAAAAGCCTCTGGATAAGGTTATCTACGAACCAGGGGACGCATCACTTGAATCACTGTCTGTGGCAAAGCAGTTTTCCGTGAACGCTTATGGCGGAATGCCAGTTCAGGTTGGATACTGCAACGGTTCAAACACAAAGCTCAACTGCCTTGAATGGCACAGGGGCTCAGAACTGAACATCCCTGCCGACGACATTGTTCTTCTCTTGGCACCGCTCCAGAGCGTAAAGAAGGGCCGCATTTCTTCAAAAGAAGTGGAAGCCTTTTATGTTCCTGCCGGTACAGTAGTTCAAATTTACGAAACAAGCCTCCATTATGCTCCCTGCAATGCCGTAAAGGGCAAAGAGGTAAGCAAAGACGGTTTCCGCGTGATTGTAGTTCTTCCAAAGGGAACGAATCTTGCAAAGCCAGAGCTTAAGGAAATTGACGCAGAAGACAAGCTCTTGTGGGCCGCAAACAAGTGGCTCATTGCACATCCGTCTTCTAGCGAAGCAAAGGCCGGTGCCTATGCAGGAGTGACCGGAGTAAACATCGATCTTGCAAAGAGCAAATAACAAACAGTAAAAGCTACCCTTCCTGTCTTGCCAGTTGATTTTGGGCTGGTTTTGGATTGGGGCGTTGCGGGGTGTCCCCGCAGAAGGGGTAGCGGACAACAAGAAAGTGAGGGGGAGGCGCAGCAAGCCCAACGGGCGCAGCTTCAAGCGAGGCTTTTCCCTCCTGAATAAAAATTTTTCAGATAATTTTATAGGAGTATAAGATGATTAACAACAAACCAAAAGTAAAAATCGGTATCGTAGCTGTTAGCCGCGACTGTTTCCCTGAGTCTCTCTCTGTAAACCGCAGAAAGGCTCTTATTGACGCTTACACAAAGAAGTATGGCGCAGACGAAATCTACGAATGCCCGATTTGTATCGTAGAAAGCGAAATCCACATGGTTCAGGCTTTGGAAGACATCAAGAAGGCCGGATGTAACGCCCTTTGTGTTTACCTTGGAAACTTTGGCCCGGAAATTTCCGAGACTTTGCTTGCCAAGCACTTTGAAGGCCCCAAGATGTTCTGTGCCGCTGCAGAAGAGACATCAAAGAACGGCGGACTTATCCAGGGACGTGGAGATGCTTACTGTGGTATGCTCAACGCATCTTACAACCTTAAGCTCCGCAACATCAAGGCTTATATTCCTGAATATCCTGTTGGAACTGCTGAACAATGCGCAGACATGATTCATGAATTTGCACCGATTGCAAAGGCAGTTTACGCTTTGAACCACCTTAAGATTATTTCTTTTGGCCCGCGCCCACTCAACTTCCTTGCATGCAACGCACCAATCAAGCAGCTTTACAACATCGGCGTAGAAATTGAAGAGAACTCAGAGCTTGACCTCTTTGAATCATTCAACAAGCACGCTGGTGACGCACGCATTAAAGATGTTGCTGCAGACATGGCAAAAGAACTTGGCAAAGGAAACAAGATTCCGGAAGTTCTTGAAAAGCTTGCACAGTACGAAATTACCTTGCTTGACTGGGTAGAAGCACACCGCGG
>DJYC01000026.1 GCA_002448445.1 Treponema sp. UBA6988 | reverse complement strand
CATTTCCATCTGCTCAAATTCGCATGTGCGGAAGATAAAGTTCTTAAAGATGATTTCGTTGCGGAAGGACTTTCCAACCTGTGCAACTCCGAACGGAATCTTCATGCGGTTTGACTGGACGATGTTCTTAAAGTCTGTAAAGATACCCTGGCATGTTTCCGGGCGAAGGTAGATAAGGTGTGAGTCGTCTGCAACCGGTCCCTGGTATGTCTTGAACATAAGGTTAAATTCGCGTACGGCTGTGTACTTGCGGTTCTTGCTGCCACATGTTGGGCAGTTGATGTTTGCGTCTATAAAAGCCTTCATCTCTTCGTGGCTCATTGTGTCTACAGGCTTTCCGGGGTTTGTTTCCGGGTGTGAAGAAACAAAATCTTCTATTAACTGGTCTGCGCGGAACCTTGCCTTGCATTCTGTACAGTCAATCATTGGGTCTGAAAAGTGGGCAACGTGGCCCGAAGCTTCCCATGTCTTGTGGTGCTGGAAAATTGCGCTGTCAAGACCAACAACGTCGTCGCGCAGCTGGGTCATGTAGTGCCACCATTCGTTCTGTATGTTGCGCTTAAAGTCTACACCGAGCGGACCGTAATCCCAAGCGCCGGCCTGTCCGCCGTAAATCTCTGAGGCCTGGTAAACAAAGCCGCGTCTCTTGCAAAGACTAATAATCTTGTCCAATGTGCATGAATGGTCAACCTTTTTTTCTGCCATAAATAAAAACTCCTTTGCCGGCACCGGATTGTACCGGGCATTGTATTGGAGTACCATCTTAGCATAAAAACCGACTCGGGGCAAGGCATGGACTTTGCATGTGAGTTTGCATGGACAAGGGGGGAAGTCTCCCCCTCGGCTTCAAAGGCAAGTCGCTCCACAAATGCCAAAAGCGGCAAGCACACAAATCCGTTAACCGTCACCCTGAACATGTTTCAGAAGCTGTACCGCTACGGCATGCCTGTTCTAAAAACAAGCCGCTTCCGTCATTTGTTCCGTTTTGTTGCCTTTTCCGCCTACCCCCTCTGCGGGCTCAAACGCCGCCCGCAACGCCCGCTTAAATTGATTTGTGTTACCATAAAAAATCCCGCGAGTTTCCGGAGGAAACTCGGAGAGCAAGCGCAGCTTGCGACCAACGCCCGCTATAATTGGTGAGTGTTAACAGACAATTCCGCGAGTAACCGCCAACATAATACCGTTCGCTGAGCCCGTCGAAGCGATGTCTCTTTGCAGCCACGCCCCTTCGACAGGCACAGGGAGCGACGCTCTTTTTGCGATGTCGAACTGCGGTCGCAGAGCCAGTTGAAGTGATATCTCTTTGTAAACAAGCCCCTTCGACAGGCTCAGGGAGCGATGCTCTTTTTGCAAGCAAGCCCCTTAGCAATTGACAGCACGGCAGGGATTGGAGTGGACCGCAAGGTGTCCGAAGGACCGCGCGCCGTAAGGCGGGCAAGCCACGGAAAGCCCGTAAAAAATGGCCTCCTTGCCATTTTTTACTTACAGGTTTTCTGACGAAAACCTGCAAATTTTTCCGCAAACATTTGACGCGCCCTCCATGGCGCTCCTTGTTTTACATTAAAAAATGGTAAGATGTTCTTTTGGGACGCAAATGTTCTGCAGGAAAAAGTGCCGCAAGAAGAAAATGAGACGTATTAAAATTTAACAGTTATTTTGCTTACTGCTTTGCTGCGAGTTTTTGCAGTGCGGCCACAACGTCTTCGGCTTCCTTTTTGTTCATTACGCGCACAATCTTTATGTCCGTGTCGTTTGTCTGGGCGGTGATGGGGTTGCCGTTTGCATCTTTTTTGCCAAGAATCTGCACGATGGGGTTCTTGGGGTTGTCCGGGGCCACGTCTACAACCTGGGCAAGCTTTCCGTTTGAAAGGTAGACGAATGCGCCTATTGGGTAGATTGAAAGGCTGTAGAGCAGGGCCTTCAGTACCGTGTCGTCGTACTGGTGGTGCGGGTTCTTGAGCATTTCTATCATTGCGTCGTAGGTGGTGCGGGCTTCCTTAAAGTGCCTTGGGGCAGTGATGGCCTCGAATGAGCAGGCAACGGCTATAATCTTTGCGTAGAGGGAGATGTTGTTTCCCCTTATGCGACGCGGGTAGCCGCTTCCGTCTTCGCGCTCGTGGTGGTCAAGGATTCCGAGCAGGATGTTGAGCGGGAAGTTCATGTCCTTGAGTATGTTGTAGCTGATAATCGGGTGTGTAAGAATCTGGTTTCGCTCCGCCGGTGTCAGGGCTGTGTCCTTCATGTAAAGGTTGGGGGAGAGGCGCAGCATTCCAATTTCGTGCAGCACGCTTGCAACTCCCAGTTCTATTAGCTTTGGCTGGGGCATTCTAAGCTGGAGTCCGATTGTGATTGCAAGGACTGTTGAGCGCATTGAATGGCTTACGAGGAAGTTCTTGTTGCGAAGCTGCAGGCTTGGGATTATGCGAAGAACGTAGCGGCGGTTGTCCGTGATGAAGGAGCAGAGTTCCTTTATGGTTTCGTTGAGTTCATTCGCATTGATTTTTTTCTGCGTTACGTATGTCGTAAAAATGCTTTCTATATATTTGAGGTACTTGTCGTAGATTTCCTGGACTATTTCCATGCGGGACTTGTCGCTCTTTGTTTCCTTGCGGGCTTCTTCCAAGGCCTTGTGGATTTCAGGGTTTGCCTCTTTTTCTTCCTTTACTTCTTCCGCTTCTTCTACTATGTTCTTTACTTCTTCAGTTTTGGAAAGGATTGCCTTGGCCTTTTCGTTGTTCAAGTCGGGCTTTTCCGTCTTTTCGCCCTGTTCCTTTGCGGTGTCGACCTTGCTTTCCTTGCCTTCGCTGGACAGGTTTTCAAAATTCCATTGCTTGAGCGCATTGATGACTCCAAGCGTCAGGGGGCAGCCGGCAGGTGTGATGAGAAACTGTGGATCCAGATATACGTCTGCTGTAAAAACTGTGTTGGCTCGAATTTGCGAAACTTTATAATTGTCCATAGAAAACCTCATTTCTGATTATCGGCACAAAGCGCAAAATGTTTAGGGCTGGCTGATGTAACTGCCTTTGGCGGGCATTTGGTGGGCAGGGATACGCTCGGAACATAAAGAATTTATGCGGGCAAAAAAAAGCCGGAATCGTTAAGCATGTCGGATTCCGGTTTTTAATGAAAGATTTGGATACTGTGCTCTTTTCCGGCAGCCGTCTGGATGTCTGATGACCCGTCCGCCAGAAACTCTTTGTCAAGCACATTTATAGTATCGGAGGGGCTCTGCAAAACTTGAATGAATTCATAATTTTTTTCGATTATTTTATGGGAACCTTTAAAAAGTTCAGTTTTTGGAGGCATCTTTGAAAAAGCGATGTTTTATGGCTGCCGTAGTGATGTTCATACTTCTCCAGATGTTCATGCTCCTACAATAGAAAAAAAGCGAATTTTGATATTTTGCCTAAAATCATGCTATTTTTTATTTTGCCATGGTGTATTCTTATTAAAAAGTTTGATTTGATTTTTGCATCTGCATGAATTTCTTGCTTTTTTCAGAAAAACTGCATATATAGTGTGCCCCAAGTAAAGGGAAGCCGAATTTTTATTAATCCGGTACTCTGTTTTGCGATTTTCTCTAAAAAACTAATAATTCATCACTAATTTTCTAGAGTGTCAAAGAGGCACTTTTTGGATTAGCTTGCTTTTTTCACTAAAAATCAAACAAATCATCACTAAAAATTAAGAAGTTTATGGCAAAATAGTCAGTCAAAATAAAAAAAACGAAATATTTATATTATATTTTCGTTGAAATCTGACATTTTTAGCATAATTCTGACATTGCTTTTTTTGAAGTGGTGTAATCTAGCATATAAGAGAAACGGAGCGCTTGCATACATTTTGCTTGTCATAATGTTTCTGGCGACCGTAATTTTTTTAATACTAAAATAGGAGTTTAGCATGAAGAAATCTCTATTAGCTTTGAGTGGTGTTCTTTGCGCAGCAGCAATGCTTTCTGTTGGCTGCAAGAAAGAACAGGGTGCAAATGGTACAGCAAACGCAGGTGCTGATGCAAACAAAAACCTCGTTGTATGGTCATTCACAGACGAATTGGAAGGCATGATCAATGATGAGAACTTCGGTTACAAGAAGGCTCATCCTGATATGACAGTTGAGTACTCTCTCACACCAACAGACCAGTTCCCCAACAAGTTGGACCCGGTTCTTGCATCTGGCAACGGTGCTCCTGATGTTTTCGCTCTTGAAAACGCATTCGTACGCAAGTACATCGAAGAAGGTCCGGAACTCTTGCTCCCACTCGATGATGTTTACGCAGAAGTAAAGGACAAGATGGCTGACTACCCAATGCAGATTGGTTCTTACAACGGCCACGTATACGGTATGGCATGGCAGGTATGTCCTGGTGCTGTATTCTATCGCCGCAGCCTTGCAAAGCAGATCCTCGGAACAGACGATCCTGCAGAAGTACAGAAGTACATGTCTGACCTTACAAAGTTCCTTGAACTTGCAGAGACAATCAAGACAAAGACAAACAACACTGTAAAGATTGTTTCTACAACTGGCGACTTGTTCATGCCATACAAGGGTGCTCGTAAGGATCCTTGGGTTGTAAACGGCAAGCTCGTTATTGACCCAGCTATGGATCAGTACATGGAAATGTGCAAAGTTATGCACGACAACGAATACGATGGCCGCGTAGGACAGTGGTCTGAAGGTTGGTTCGCTGGTATGAAGGATGCCCTCAAGGACGAAAAGGGTAAGGATGTAAAGGTATTCTCTTACTTCCTCCCAACATGGGGTCTCCACTATGTTCTTAAG
>DJYC01000025.1:27738-36980 GCA_002448445.1 Treponema sp. UBA6988 | reverse complement strand
TCTTATATCAATGTCGTCTTGTAATGCCATAAAATAGCCGTCTGAAACTCCAAAGAATTTTGCAAGATGCAAAGATGTATCTACTGTAATTTTTCTACGATTATGAAGAATATCTTGAATGCGAGATGTAGGAACTTTGATTTCCTTAGCTACTTTATATGCAGAAAGTCCAAGAGGAATAAAGAATTCTTTGTTTAAGATTTTCCCCATTGTTGGTGTTTCGATATAATCTGCCATAGTATTCTCCTAGTGGTAATCCACAATTTCAACTTCATAAAAGTGTCCGTCTTTTTCTTTAAAACAGACATGCCACTGGTCATTTATACGGATAGAGTGTTGTCCTTTTCTGTCTCCTACAAGTTGTTCAAGATGATTATTCGGCGGTATTCGTAAATCCTCTAGGCACTTTGCATTGTCTATCAGCATTAGCTTTAGCAAGGCAACTTTTTGAATGGTATTCGGAAGTCGTCTTGAAAACTCCTGTTTATAAATATGCTCCGTTTCTCTGCCCGCAAAACCCTTTATCATGTTTATATTATACACACGGAGCGTGTATATGCCAAACGGATTTTTTTAGCGGTATAAAGTCGCGTACTGCCGCTACCTTGTGTCACCCGAAAATAAAATAAATAATAGAAAGCAGGCTCGACTTGCTTTCTATTTTCTTCCAATTTATTCAACCGCATCTCCGTCAGAGCCCTAAAGTTAAATTCATTTTATAATCGAGCTTGACTCGATTATAAAATACTCTTTATTTATTGATAAGTTCTTTATAAAATTCTTCAAGTTGATCTTCTGTTATTTCTTTCAAGTTAATAAAAAGAAACTTTCCGTTTTTAAATTCAAATATACTGAATCTATCTTCTTTAAAATTTCTTATAAAATCTTCTATAGGATATTTTGTTATGCTACCTAATGATTCTGTTTCTACAAATCCATTTTCAATTTTTATATTTAAATCAGTAGGTTCTAGAAAATCATGATTATAATTTTTACTAATTGTTTCATAATTTTTTAAAACATTTTTTTTGAAATTCTTATTATTTATCTTTTTTGCAAAAATGATATTTATGAAGGAAATCACTATCAATATTGCAGACATAATTAAAGTAGTATAAAACTTTGCTTTAATTGCCATAAATAACAAACAGATGGAAATCAGCAGGAATATAAAATAGATGATTCTTCTTTGCTTAATATTTTTCTCTTCAATCCCACTTAATCTTCTTACAATAATTGTTGCATCAATAACATCTTGAATTGTAGTTTTACATTTTAATTCCATTTTTTACCTCTAAGCACCCCAGTACGGGTGTCCGCCTAACAATTGGTTGTACCGCAGCGGGCTTGACCCGCAGTCGGCTACGAACCTTTGTTAGGTTTTCTTTATTCCTTTGTCCAGTCCTCAACTTTTATCCAAGGAATCCTTACAAACTCGTCATAATTATTTGTAACAACAGTAAGATTTCTTGTCATTGCTTGAGCTGCAATTTGCATATCGTAAGGACCTATAACTTTGCCTTCTTTTTCTAGATAAGCCCGAATTATTCCATAAGCCTCTGTATCCTCTGTTGTAAAATCAAGAATATTCTCAAAATCAGTACAAAAATCCAATAAAGCTTGACGATTTTTTTCTCTGTTCTGACTTTTAGAAGCTCCATATTCCATTTCTGCAATAGATACAGATGACAGAAAAAGTTTATTATTATCGGATGCTAAAATTCGTTCTATCAGATGAGGAAACTTATTCTTTATCAAAAAAATACAGATATTTGTGTCTAACAGGTACATTAGAACTCTTCCCTTGTTTCAACTTTTGGTTGATTTCTGCCTTCTGACATAAAATCATCTGTAAACTCTGAAAGACTTTTCCTTAGATTTTCCCAGGGTTGTTTTCGGGGATAGAGGATGATAGTCGAACCTATCTTTTTTATAAAAAGTTCTGAATAATCAATATGAAATTCTTTTGGAATCCTGACAGCCTGGCTGTTCCCGCTTGTGAATACCTTTGTACAAACCATAATACACCTCCGCCAATTTAAAGTATATACACAAGTATTTACTTTTGTCAACAAAAAAGGCGAGCTTACCCCGCCGTAAAAAATTCTAAGTTTCTGTCATCGTAACAGCAAAATTTAGAAAATTTCCTATTGTGTAACAAGTTTTATCGAAAAAAAATCAAGCAAGTTTTGTGCCTACAAGATTCCCATTCTGAACAACAAGTCTTACCATCTTATGGCAATTCGGACAAGAACCTGGTAAACTACCACTTCCAGTAGACATAGTTCCTGTAAGAATTGTTACGCCTTGTCCACAACATGGACAAGTAATAAAAGTTTTTGGACCAACCATAAAATCCTCCTTAGATTTTATTTCCATTTTGGAGAAAATCTGTCGGAAGTTTACCTTATTAACAATAAGTGGCGCAGTGCGCCATCAACCTAACAAATATTTTCATATCCACGGTTGGTAGTTCTTGCTGCAAGAAAGTGTCATTGTAAACTGAACCGTAAATATTTTGATTTTCATAATAGCATATTTTTATCTTTTGTCTCAAGGTTTTTCACTGATACTAGCAAAATCAACGCCTGTCCAATGGGCTCTGGAGACGAGGTAAATCAAGGTAGTGCTTCGCCTGTAGCAGATAGAACCTAGCCGGGATTGGAGGGGCCCGCCGCAGGCGGGTTGCGGAACGAAGTGGAGCAATGGAGCGGGTAGGGGCCCCGCGGAACCCCGGAAAGCCCGTACAAAATGGCAAGGTGTTCTTTTAAAGAAACGTTTGTCCACCAAGACGGCTGCTCCAAAAAAAGAAGAAAGAAAAAATTATTGAGAATTCAAGGCCAATCTGCTATTATTTAAATATGAAAGATTCATTTGCAAAGGTTCGCACTTGCCCCGAAAACCCCATTTGGGAACAGTGCATTAAAAGGGAGAACTCGCTTTACAACCGGGGTAACGACATTCGCTCAGAATTTGAAAGGGACTACACAAGGCTTTTGCACTGCGAGTCATACCGCAGGCTTAAGCACAAGACTCAGGTTTTTTATGCCCCCCACAACGACCACATCTGCACCCGAATGGAACACGTTAACCACGTGGAAAGCGTTGCCACCACAACCGCAAAATACCTTGGCCTTAACACGGAACTTGCAAGCGCAATTGCCCTTGGACACGACATTGGCCATGCACCTTTTGGGCATACGGGAGAATCGATTCTGAATTCGCTCATGGTTCAGAAGGAGGGGAAGAATGCGCCAAAGAAATTCTGGCACGAGCGCAATTCACTTTTTTTTGCAGACTACATAGACACCCTTAGCGACCCAAACGGATTTGAGCGCAACCTTAACCTTACCTATGCGGTAAGAGACGGACTCATCTGCCACTGCGGGGAAATTGACCAGCATTCGCTAAAGCCGCGAGAAGAGGCAATGAACCTTTACGATATAAAAAGGCCAGGATTTACCAATCCCTTTACCTGGGAAGGATGCGTTGTAAAGATAAGCGACAAGATTGCATTCCTTGGGAGGGACATAGAAGACGCACGCACTTACCACATTCTGGACATGGGGGCTTACAGGCAGCTGCGCGAAATTGTTGCAAGCACACTGGGCTTTTACGACGGTCGCGATGCAAGCGGAAAGAAGAACAGCGAGACTGCCGCCCACCGTTCTGGAAGGGCTGTAAACACTACGGTTTTAATCAACGACATGATTGTGGACCTTTGCGAAAACTCATCCCCGGAAAAGGGCCTTTGCTTTAGCGAGCCTTACTTTAAGTACATTACCGAGCTTAAGAGGTTTAGCTTTGCAAACATCTACAACAACTGGCGCCTTTTGGAATTCCAGAAGTATGCGGAGGTTGTCCTTGGCACTATTTACCGTACCCTGATGAAGACACGGATTTACGCCCAGAACCACCGCCTTGAGCAGACTTTGCAGTACACGCCCAAGCTTTTAAAGACTTTTGTTGACTGGGTAATCCGCTACGCAAACTACGACAGCGGACGCAAGGAAATAATGAGGTGCCAGACCCAGGAAGTGTTCAACATAAACGAAGAGGAAAGCTTTGAAAAGTGCGTGATTGAATACATTTCCGGCATGACCGACCAGTTTGCAATCAGCGTGTTTGAGGAAATTGTTTCCTTCTGACTCGTGCTTGGTGGGTGGACTGGCATTTTTTATAGTAAACAAAAAGGCCGCCTCTTTACAGGATTTCTCTGCAAAGAAGCGGCCTTTTGCTTTAACCGGCCAAATCTCCGGTCAGAAGTTTATTTTGCCAAAAGCTCTGCAAGCTTGTCTGCTGTAAAGCCAAGGTGTTCTGCAACCTTTGCGGCAGGTCCAGATTCGCCAAAGTCGTTGAGCGTAAAGAGGTCGGACTTCTTTGCAAAGCCTTCCCATCCCATGCGGGAACCTGCTTCTGCAACAACAACGCGCTTTGCTCCTCCGATTACTTCCTTCTGCAAGGCTTCGTCGTTGGAAAGCTTTGTAAGGTCAAATACAGAAACAACGCGGATCTTCTTTGAAGAAACCTTCTTTGCGGCTTCAAGTGCCATGTTCACTTCTGAGCCTGTTGCAAGAACGGTAATGTCCGGAGTGTCTGCTCCCTTCTGCACGATGTATGCACCGCGGCGGGCGTTCTTCTGCCAGTCCTTGTCTTCCTTTGCGTAAACAACCAGTGCCTGGCGGCTGAATGCCATACAAACCGGGTGATCCTTTGATTCCAAAGCCATTTCCCATGCAACCTGTGATTCCTCTGCATCACCTGGGCGCAAAACCTGTACATTTGGAATAACGCGGAGGGCTGCAAGGGTTTCGATTGGCTGGTGGGTAGGACCGTCTTCGCCAACGTAGATTGAATCGTGAGTAAGGATGTAGATGTTAGGAATTTTTGCAAGTGCTGCAACGCGGAGTGAACCGCGCAGGTAGTCGCTGAACACAAGGAATGTTGCGCCGAATGCGCGGAGACCACCGTGGAGGTTGATACCGCTCATCACCTGGCTCATTGCAAATTCGCGGATACCGTATTCGATTGTGCGTCCCTTGCGGTTTGTAGGTGAATATGTTCCGTCGTCATTCTTAACCTTTGTCTTGTTTGGTGCCTGGAGGTCTGCTGAACCACCAACGAGCCATTCAAAGCGGTCTGCCATAACGTTAAGGCTCTTTCCGCTAGCATCGCGTGTGGCAAGCTTGTCGCCAACATTGTATGATGGGGCAGGGCAGTCTGCTGTCTGCTTTTCTGTCCAGTAGGCATCCCACTTCTTGCGCAGGTCTGGGTTTTCCTTTGACCATGCGTCAAATTCTGCCTTCCACTCTTCTTCTGCTGCGGCAAGTTCCTTGCGGCGGCTTTCGAAGAATGAATATGCTTCAGGAACAACGTAGAAGTCTTTGTCCACAGGAAGACCAAGTGCCTCTTTTGCAGCCTTAACACCGTCTACGCCAAGCGGTGCGCCGTGAACGTCTGCTGTACCCTCTTTTGGAGCGCCCTTACCGATTATAGACTTAAGGATGATGATAGTAGGCTTGTTCTTTTCTGCCTTTGCAATGTCAACAAGGTCAATGATTTCCTTGATGTTGTACATGCTTCCGCGGAGAACCTGCCAGCCGTATGACTCGTAGCGCTTCTGGATGTCGTCCGTAAAGGTAATGTCTGTGCTTCCGTCAATGGAAATTTTGTTTTCGTCATAGAAAAGGATAAGCTTTCCAAGCTTAAGGTTTCCTGCAAGGGAACATGCTTCCTGGGAAACGCCCTCTTCAAGACAGCCTTCACCGGTCAAAGCGTATGTGTAGTGGTCAACGATTGTGTGGCGGTTTGTGTTAAAGCGCGCTGCAAGCATTGATTCTGCAACCGCAAAACCAACGGCAGCAGCAATGCCCTGACCGAGTGGGCCGGATGTGCATTCAACACCGTCTGTGTATCCACGCTCCGGGTGTCCCGGGCACTTTGAGCCAACCTGGCGGAAGCTCTTTATGTCGTCCATGGAAACCTTGTAGCCTGCCAAGTGCAGGATTGAATAGAGGAACATGGATGCGTGTCCTGCAGAAAGAATAAAGCGGTCGCGGTCAACCCATGAAGAGTCAACAGGATTGTGCTTCATTACAGCACCGTACAAAACTGCCGCAAGTTCCGCAGCTCCAAGTGGTGTTCCCGGATGGCCAGAATTTGCCTTCTGAATGGCATCCATAGAAAGGCTGCGAACGGAAAGCGCTACAGCTTCCAAATCTTTTGTATTCATATACTTCTCCTTTTAAGGGTCTAAGGACCTTCCCTAAACGCCTGAATTTACAATTGCTGAAGTGAGTTTTTTTATGTCCGGCCTGGTTTCCAAAAGGTCTCGGAAAGCCTTGTCGTGTATTAGCTTTGCAATGGCAGAAAGTGCCTGAATGTGAACCTGGTTGGACTTTGAAAGCAGAAAGAACATTGTGCCCACCTTGCGCTCATCCGGCTCACCCATGGAAAGGGGCTTCTTGGGGTAGCAGACTATGATGCGCTGGTCTTCATCGTTCTTAATAAGCGGCTTCCTGGGGTGGGGAATTGCAATCCCGTTGCCAACAGCCGTGCTAAGGATTTTCTCGCGCTCAACAAGCTCGTTCCTAAAGACGGTGCGCTCAAGGCCAATCGGCAGCGGCACAATCTTGGAAACGGCATCATAGATTTCTTCCGGGGTTGAACCTTCAATATTGTCAAAAACCCCTCCGTTTTCTATAAGCTGACAAATGTTAAAAGCGGAATCCATTTTTTCTCCCCAACCTCTTTGCAAAGGTCATCTTACAATCTTAAATCTGTTCGTCTTTTGTGACAGCACGGCTTCCCGCAGAACGTCACAAATGTCTTCAAAATTCCATTCCATGCCTTCAAGAGAAAGCAAAAGCGCAGCCTTGTCCTCCTCTACATGGTCGTTTTCCGCCACGGAATGAAGAATCCTAACCAGATGCGAATAAAGCTGCGTAAGCACAACAAGCTCCTGCTGGGGGAACTTGCCCATGGAATCACTGGACGAATCTATGGAAAAAACAAGCTCGTTCACCTTGGAAAAAAGACCCAGTGCCTTTTCCCTAACCTCGCCGCAGTCCTGATCCGCAAACCAGTTGTACTTTTTAGAGATTATATCACTTCGTTCCTTTAGTTTCAACAGAACATCTTCTTTTTCGCCTTCTTGAAAGACATAATCCTTGGGAAACATAAAGCTTACTAGGCCCGGAATGTCCACCTTGCGCTTAAAATGCATGTTGATTATGTACTGGTCCACAATCTCCGGCGGAACGTGGAACCACAAAAAGTCCTTGCCCTTGTAGGCCGGGTTCTGCTCAATCCTGTCAAGATCCTCTTCGTTCCAGGAACCAACGGCAGGAACGTCCTTACCCTTGTGCCAGAAGCGCGACTCAACTCCAAAGGGCTGAATTCCCACGTTCTGGGCATATTGATTGATGAATTCTTCTATAGAACCGCACAATGGAATGCAAAGCCGCTCTATTTCCCTGCAAAAGACGTTTGCAAGCTGGTCTTCCATGCAGGCGCAGGGGCCGTCAATGTCAAAGCTACGCTGCAGGGCGCTCTCCAGAGTCTTGTACCACTCAAGGCGCATGCTGCCCTCAAGCCCCCGGTTAAAGACGTTGTCCCCGTCGTGAACCACAGTCATCCTTATGTCGCCACGGTCCCAGTCCGAAACGCAGCAGAGAAAGCGGTCCCCCTTCTGCATACCGTACTTTTCTATGAATGGCGTAATGTCTATACCCGTAAGGTGCACCGTATTGGGAAGCTCAAACTCCCTCTGAACAAAGTCCAGGTCCTTGTTTGCCGGGTCTGCAACAATGTACTGGGGCGCATACTCCTCCCCGTAAAGAATGAACATGTCTATGGCAAGGTCGCTGTCAAAATCTGCGGTCTTCTTCTTTAGCTTTTTATTGTCCTCATCGTAAAAATTCAAGGTGGAAGAAACGATTTCGCTGTCCACAAAGGGAATGCAGCGCGAGCCGGGAATCAGAATCCTCTGGTCAAATTCCTTGGCGGTGGGTTTTATGCTAAAAAGCTCTCCCGTAAAAACCCCGGCCCTTGTAATGTAGCGGCCGTTTTCCAGACAAAAAACAAGTGGACTTGACTCCAGGTACTCCTGGGCTTCCTTTGAAGAAATCTTAAATTCGCCTCCAAATTCAGCCGTAAGCCTAGACACATCGCGCGCTGTAAAGTTCTTGCAGCACCTTCTGAGGAATTTGTCTATTATCAACTGAGTCTGAAGATTCATACACTATAAGATAACGTATTTTTGCAAATAAAAAAAGGTTTTTGCAAAAATTTTAGCCTAAATCAACAATTTGCCATTCTTCTGGAGCGTATTTTGTCTTTTAACTGTGTCCGGCACTCCGTGTCCGGCCAAAACCATGCAATTTTTCCCTTTAACCAATAGTGCCATGGACGGCACATCATTTGTTTGCATATAACACACTGCAAGTTTTCGTAAGAAAACTTGCGGGTAAAAATTGCAAGGAGGCAATTTTTTACCCAGGGCCCTTCCAATCGGGGCTAGGCTTAATATCAAGTAAGCCCGAAAGAAAGAATTTCTCTTTCACCGCTATAATCCAAATCAAGAACGACTAAAACACAAAAATGTAGAAGATAAGTGCAACTCTAAATGAAGCTTAACAAGCATTAATCTAAATGCGTAAGCACTTTCATTCCCGGCTTAAACTGCCCCAAAAAAAGGCTTCCTTGTGATATAAAAAAGAAGAGTCGTTTGCCACTATTCAAACAAGATTATTATGGTATAATAATAGCAAATATTTACAGGAGAATGCCATGAAAACAAAAAAAATCTATTCTTAGCCTTATACTTTTACTTTCCGCATTTTTCCCCATAGCAGCACAGAGCCTTGGCGACAAAGTTTACAAAGAAGTAACCGTAGATGGAAAAAGAGTAAACAAGTGGGTAATATTTGATTCTATTATGGATTATGACGAAAAAGGAAACGAAATTCACGGAAAGAGTACTTGTCCCTTAGGATTAGAATACTGGCTCGAATACACATTCCACTCAAACGGCAAGCTAAAGTCCCAAAAAAGATACATGCCTTTTTAATAAGCAGCGATTAATCAGGCAAACAAAAAACACTTCTTCCATACAACATACAGATGCTGAATCGAGTTCAGCATGACGCCTTTTGCAATTCCAATCCTACGCCCGATTGGAGGGGCGCGGGGGTGCATGCACCCCTTAGCGTTGCCGCAAGGCAATGGAGCCGAAAGGCGGA
>DJYC01000025.1:0-27683 GCA_002448445.1 Treponema sp. UBA6988 | reverse complement strand
CGAAAGGCGGAACCCCGGAAAGCGGGGAAGGCAAACGGGAGTGTTCGGTTTGCTAAAGAAACTTTTGCCCCGCAGCTTGCCTTCCGTCCAAATTCAAGAAAGAATTGGCTTTGTTGCGAGAGTCTATTCGTACATGCTGTTTAGCACGCGGTAGACCATGTTGACTTTTTCTTTTTGCGCAACCGAAAGGTCGGAATTGCTTGCGTCGTCGATGAGCTTTTCCAGTGAGGAGAGGCTTTCGTTGAGTGCCGTGGCAAATCCGCGCGAGACTTTGAACCAGTATGTGCCGTTTCCGTCCGTGAAGAGGCAGATGAAGCCCAGTTCGTGGGAGGCCTGCTTTGCAACGGTTACGCGCATTAGGCAGTCTATGGAATTTACAAGTTTTACAAGTCCTGTCGTGCCGTCGCTTTCCACGCTGTTTATGTTGATGTTCATTTTGCGCTGCCAGCGGTCTTCTGCAATGGGGTCTAGGTTCAGGCGGTTTGCTGCCTTGATGATTAGCTCAAGCTTTTCGCCGTTCATGAGTTTGAAGCCGTGGCCCGGGTATATGCAGCCGCGCATTTCGCCAATCTGTGCAAGAAGGCTCTGGTTCTCTTCTGCTTTTGCCGCTGGTTTGAGTTTGTCCCAGGGGAGCTTGACGACTTTCTTTCCCTTTGCCTTTTCAAATTCAAAGATTTCGCCGCCGAAGCTGATTGTGTTTTCCAGTGCCTTTGCTTCTTTCTTTTCTTTTCTGCTTTTCTTGGATTTTTCTTTTTCTGACTTTTCCTTTTCGCGGAAGGACGTGCCTTCGTATTCAAGGTTGCCGGTGAGGCTTCTTCCCTTTTTGCCGCGGGCAGAGCTTAGCTGGCTTTCCAGGTTGGGGTCAATTTTGTAAAGCTCCTTTTTGGTAAGGGGGGAGACGCTCATGGCAAAGGTTCGGCTTGTCTTTACAATTTCGCCTGCAACGATGTAGAGCGGGTTTGTCCTGAACATGGATGAGCCGGGGTGGATTGTTATGTGGTCTGCTGTTAGGCTGCGGTAGGTTTCCCTTCCTTCCCTTACGCAGACGAACTGAATCATTCCGCTTGCAATGCAGCAGAGGTAGTCGTCCATGCTGCCGCCACCCGTGATTGGAAGCTGTAGCCTTTGCGATACGATTTCTTCTAGCTGTATTTTTATGTTGAGGATTTCTGCCATTACGCGCTCGTCAAGGTAGTTGTTCCTGCAGAACTTTTCCTTGTTGCTTGCGGACACGTAGTTTTTAAAGAGCTTTACGTAGCTAACAAAGTCTCCCTGTAAGTCGCGGAAGGAGTGGTGGGCCTTTCTTGCGTCCATTTCTTCTCCGGGCGGAAGTACGAAGGGGGAGTTTGCGCTAAGAAATGAAGATGCTATTAGAACTTCTTCAAGGACTTCCGGGTAGCGCATGATGCTTTCTACGATGATGCGGCTAACGCGGGGCTCCAGTGGGAATTCCACCATGAGCTTTCCTGTCTTGCTTAGGGTTCCGTCTTTTTCTATGGCCCTTAAAAGGTTCAGCGTCTGGACTGCTCCCAAGAGGCCTTCCTTCTGTGGCGGTGAAATAAAGTCAAATTTGTCAAAGTCCGTAATGCCAAGTTCTGCCATGCGGAGGACTACCTCGCTAAGGTCCGTGCGGTAGATTTCTTCCGTCGTGTATTCCTGGCGGCTGTCGAAGTCCTTCCTTGGGTAAAGGCGGTAGCAGGTGCCGGGACAGGTTCTTCCTGCGCGTCCACGCCTTTGGTTGCAGCTTGCCCTGCTGACTGGCGTTTCTATTAGGCTTGACGTGAATGTGCGCGGGCTGTAGAAGTTGAGCTTGGCAAGGCCTGAGTCTATTACAGTTGTAACTCCGTTAATGGTTACGGATGTTTCTGCTATGTTTGTGCTGATTACGACCTTTTTCTTTCCGAATGGGGGCGAGTCAAAGACCTTTTCCTGGTCTTCCTTGGGCAGCCTTCCGTAGAGGGGAACCAGGTGCAGCTTTGAGTGGAAGGGTGCGTTTGCAAGGCGTTCCACGCAGTCCTTGATGATTTTTTCGCCGGGGAGGAAGATTAGTATGCTGCCGTCTTCCTTGTTGTCTAGCACGCGGTCAATCGTCTGTTCTATCTTGGTAAGAAGGGCGTCGCTTGAAGCGTCTGTTAAAGTGCTTGCGGGTATTGCAGGCGGATCGTAGACCATTGCCACCGGGAAAATCTGCGTGTCTATGGTGACTATTGGGCAGCCACCAAAGTATTCGCTGAAAGCCTCTGCGTTCATAGTGGCAGAGCTTACTATTACCTTAAAGTCCTTGCGCTCTGCTAAAACCCTTTTTAGAAGTCCCAGTACAAAGTCAATGTTAAGGCTTCTTTCGTGTGCCTCGTCCACCATTACAACGGAATACTTGGACATCCATGGGTCAAGCTTCATTTCCTGAAGGAGGATTCCGTCGGTCATGATTTTTATCTTTGTGGTAAGGTCCGTCTTGTCTTCAAAGCGCATCTTGTAGCCTACAAGACCCGGGTACTTTGTGTGCAGCTGCTTGGAGATGAATTCGCTTACGCTAAGGGCTGCAATGCGCCTTGGCTGGGTTACCGCAATCACTCCGTTTTCCGAATAGCCTGCCTCGTGCAAGATTACCGGAATCTGCGTGGTTTTTCCAGAGCCGGTGGGGCTTTGCACTACAATTACCTGGTTTTCCTTTAGCGTGTCAAGGATGCGCTGCTTTTGTTCGTAGACTGGAAGGCTTTTGTAATCTATTGCCATAGGGTTTTTCCTTCAAATTGCTCCATCAGTTTTTTTCTCTCTCTTAGGTAGTTGCCCCATCTTTTTTGCCCTTCTGCGTTAAGCTTTTCAATTAGCTTGTCGTCAAGAATCCTGATTTCGTAGAAGCGGTCGGGGGCAATGTATGTGGTAACGATGACTGGATTTACAAGTGCTATGGAAAGCTTTGAGTCGCTGTCCTTTAAAAATCTCACCTGGGTTATGTATCCTTCACCGGTGTAGTCCCTGTTTGTGTCTGGCTTTGCAAACTGCGGGTTTGTCCTTTGCCCGCTGATTGTGTTGCCCATAGAATAGAAGATAATCTTGCGGGGAACGTTTCCAGAATCCGCCACGACTTCCCAGTCCTTGGAGACGTGGGGGTGGTTGCACCAGATTACGTCCGCGCCGGCATTTAAAAGCTCGTGGTAGAAGTTCTTCTGGCTGCTTCTTATTGTAAAGATGTACTCCGGGTCGGAGCAGTGTATGCTTACAACGAATATGTCGCAGGGGTGGGCCTTTCTTAAAGCCTTCATGTCTTCTATAAATATGCTGCGGTTCTTGCTGTTGGGAACAAGGAAGTCTATGTAGGAAGAGCAGGTTGGGCTGTTGAGGATTTCTGTTACGGCTACGAAAAGAATCTTCCAGTTGCCGCTTTCTATTACCTGGTAACTCCAGGGGCCGTTCTGCTTTTCCTTAAGACCTGCCGCGTAAACAGGACGGTCGCTTCCCTTTGTGGCTTCTATTTTTGCGTCAAAGTATTTCTTTGTCTGCTGGATTCCGTTCAGCCCCTGGTCGTTGGTGTGGTTGTTGGCAAGGCTAAAGACGTTGAATCCTGCGTCTATTGCTGCCTGGGCATAGTCTCCGTGCACGTTGAATGCAGGGTAGTTGGAGAAGGGACGGTTTTCCGCAACCGGTGTCTCCAGATTTGCAAAAGTGAGGGGACTTTCCTTAATCAAGGCCTCAATGTCCCTGTAGATGCGGGGGAAGTTGCCCTTGGACCAGTTTGGCGTATGGGCCATTATGTCTCCCGCAAAGGTTAAAAGGATGGAATCCTGTGAGTCGAATGCACTTTTTGAATTTACAATGGCTGTGCCGTCTGCAAAGTGGGTGTTGTAGTAGTCTTTGCCGTGGCCGGAAGCCAAACCCTTTGAGTTTTTGCCGCCGGTCGTTGCACATGATGATATTGCCAGTGACAGCGCAAGGGAAAGGGCAAGCCCCATTAGCCCCAGCACCGCCGTTTTTGTTGATTTTACAACCATCAGCTGATTTTTCCTGCCTGTACAAGGGTGATTGCGCTTGTTACAACAATCTCTTCCACTGAACAGCCGCGGCTAAGGTCGCTGATTGGCTTTGCAAAGCCCTGTAGGATTGGGCCGTAAGCGTCTGCGCCAGCAAATCTCTGCACAAGCTTGTAGCCAATGTTTCCAGCTTCAAGGCTTGGGAAGATAAGGGTGTTAACCTTTCCTTCTATTGGTGAACCCGGAGACTTTCTTGCCGTAACTTCGGGGATAAGGGCCGCATCTGCCTGGAGCTCACCGTCCAAAAGCAGGTCTGGTGCCTTTTCCTTAGCAAGCTTGAATGCTTCCTGAACCTTAAGAACGTCCTCAAGCTTACCGCCGCTTCCCTTTGAAGAGAAAGAGAGGAGGGCAACTGCCGGTTCTGCATCCAAAAGTTCGCGGCAAGACTTTGCGGAATCAACTGCTATGTCTGCCAGCTGCTCACTTGTTGGGCGCGGGTTAACTGCACAGTCTGCAAAAATAACGTAACCGTCCTTTCCCCACTTCTTGTTGTGTGTGTCCATGACGAAGCAAGAAGATGCGGTCTTTGTTCCTGGGGCTGTACCGATTACCTTAAGGCCTGCGCGGAGAAGGTCTGCCGTTGCGCTCAAGGCACCGGAAACCATTGCGTTTGCCTTTCCTGTGCGGACCATCATTGCGCCAAAGCTTAGCGGGTCTTTTAGCATGTAGGCCTTTCCAGCTTCCACATCGGGAACTTCTGCCTCACCGGTCTTCTTGTTAACCTTGCCCTTGCGGAGCTCAAAATATTCCTTTCCAAATTCTTCAAGCCATTCAGACGAAGCGGGGTCAATTACGCTGATTCCTTCAAGGGAAACGCCCTTTTCTGCGGCAACCTTTTCTACATCAGCCTTTTTTCCGAGCAGGGTAACAGTCTTTGCAAGCTTTTCCTTAACAATCTTTGCGGCAGCCTGTACGGTGCGCTCCTCTGTTCCTTCCGGGAGAACCAGCGAATTCTGGTATTCCTTGGCCTTGTTTTTCATTTCTTCAACAAAATTCATAATTTATGCCTCTAAAGTAAAAATGTTGGTAAATTTTTGCGGAAAGTCCGTTGAATGTATTCTACTATTATTGAAGTGAATTTACAAGTGGAAACTTTTTCCTTACTTACTATGCCAAAAAGCTGGGAATCAATCTTGGGCGCAGCGGAAGGCAAATACGGCTGAAAACACGCATTGGAGCGGAACGAACGCAGTGAGTTTAATTTCCTATTCCGCGACACAGCGGGTTTATCAGACGTATTTACCTGGGAGCGGAGCCCAAAATTGATTCCAGTGTTTTTTGTATGGCGGCGCTTGGCTTTGCTGTCCGACTGCTTCTTTGCTGCCGGGCATTTCCCGTGTGTGGCGCTTGCAGGGTTCCGGCATTCGCCTCCATTGCTCCACTTCGTTCCGCAACCCGCCTTCAGCGGGCCCTTCCAGCACCTGCCGCGCCTTTTTTTGCATACCGGATTTCCCGCGAACTAGTATAACGAATATACAATATGGTAATCTTGTCGAACCACGGTTGGTGAGCTCGTCGAACCATGGTTGGTGAGCTTGTCGAACCACGGATGAATGGTGGAACAGACCCTGAAACGAGTTCAGGGTGACGGTTAATTGTTATTTGCCATGCTATCTGCAATTATTGGGAAAATTCATGGAGGACATTACCTGCGAACTTGAAAGCCCCAAAGAGCCCATGGATGGGCGACTTAGCAGCATGCAGAATTGCGAAGCGGTTCTGCAATCCTTCAGAAAATCCATGGAGGGATTTTCTGAAGGCCTAGTGCCGACCAAAAAATTTAAAAATCCCTTGAATTTAAAGAAAAATATGGCATAATAGAAATATGTCAGACGAAAAACAAGTAAAATCCGGATTTTTTATGCGCCTTTTGAGCTTTATTGTCGGACACGAGGTTGGAGCGGCAAATAAAGGGGCAAAAGCTTTAAAATCAATACAGAAGCAGCTTAACAAGTCGGGATATAAATTCTTCAATTTAAAAAAAGATTTGATTAACGCTCAGTTTGCAAAGTTTGTATATCAGGTTTATGCGGCGGTGGCACCATTCCGCGAATTTTTTATCCAGAACACCCAGGACGAATTTTATGCGGCCCAGATTCTGAACTATTCTCTTGATACTGACCAGCACGAGCTTGTTGCAAAGCTTTCTTCCCAAAGCATTCAGGTTCTTGCCACCAAGATAGAGCTTAAGAGCCTTGCCGAGCAGGGGATGAATTTCTTTGTAGCCCTCCGCGACGGTCTGGAAAATGAGCGTGCCGGTGAGATTAACAACACCTATAACGCCCTTGTGCTTTTAAAGCAGTTCTGCGTTATTGACTATTATGCGGGCCTCCGTAAATTCCACGGGGTCTTTAGGGAAAATTCCTTTGAGGAGCTTCCACACTTTGACTCTGTTCCCACCGCGTACATGAAGGAATTTGTGATGGACTTCCTTACCGCAACCTCCCTTTTGCTTAGCATTCAGGACTGGGGCAATGTCTTTAACTTCCTAAAAAAGCTTTCCGGCATAGAAGACCAGGCATTTTTGCGCCTTAAGCAGCAGATTGCGGTCCTTCATTCTATGGAAAACAACCGCGTCTTTGTTGGCATGGTAAAGCTTGTTAGCCATGACCCGGATGCAGAGCTCCAGGAAAACACTTCTTCTAAAAATATTGTAAAGCCTTATCTTGAAGGTATTTACCAGGAATTCCGCTCTACCGTGGAAGAGATTCACCACAAGAGGGTTATAGAAAGCCAGAAGAAGCTTGTTGACGATGTTTTTGCAGGCCACGCACTCGTTCCGCTCAAGTTCTACAATGCAAAGGAAAACGAGAAGTACGTGGAGAGCAAGGCCCACAGCTTTGAGCACTGCAACGCCTTCCTCTACCTGAATTCCTTCTTTGCCCTTTATTTCCGCGACGAATTTACAAAATTTATAGAGAATTTTGAGATTGTTGCCCAGTGCAACCGCCAGAACTATATTTCTGATTTTACCAGCCTTTACCACGAGCTTAACGAGATGCAGTCTGCCGTTACGGAGCTAGACACAAAGCTGGACACAAAGTTTGCTGAAGGCTACAAGCTCAACTCGCTTTACCTTCGCCTTGGTGTGAATGATTCCGTTGTTGCAAACTTTAACATGGAGATTGATTCAATCAACATGAAGGTTAGGGCTATAATAGACCGGTCCCTAAAGGCACTGCAGAAGATTCTTGTCTTCTACGACGAACTGATTCACGAAAGAAGCCACGGAACGTTCGATATTATTTCCAACTGGGACGAGCTTAACAACAAATTCGAAAACGGCTGCCTTCCCCTTCTTAAGCGCACGAAGAACCACATCTCAACCTTCCTTGCGCTTATGAAGAACTTTAAGCAGCTTGAGTAGCGGGAACTGGTGCGTATAAAGCCCTTGAAGCAAGTTCGGGGTAAAGTTCAGAGTGAAGTACTGCGTGGCAGTTTCTTGTAAAGGCAGGGAGTGTTGCCGCCCCTTTCTCATTGCAAACAGTCGCTTTTTTTGCTACAATGGCCTCATGTTCAACAGTTTTACAGGCACCATCACTTTTAAAGGCCCTCAAAAATTATGCATAGACACCCACGGAATTGAATGGGAGCTTACGGTTCCAGAAAGCTCTCTCCTGGACATTCCGCCTGTAGGACAGGAAGGCCGTGTCTACACCTGGCTCCAGCATACGGACACTCTTATGAACCTCTACGGTTTTGCCTCCGAAAGCGACAGGGAACTTTTCCTTAACCTCTTAAAAGTTGACGGAATTGGGCCAAAGGGTGCGGTAAAAATAATGAGCAACATTTCTGCCGCAGACCTTGCATCCGTCCTTGAAAGCGGGGACGTGGACCGCCTGCAGAAAGTGCCGGGCGTTGGAAAAAAGACCGCCGGAAAGATGCTCCTTGCGCTAAAGGGGAAGCTTTCTTTGTCGGAGGATTCATCTGTGTCCCTGCCCAAAAAAGACGCACTTCCATTTGCAGACGTTGCCCTTGCGCTTTCCAACATGGGCTACGACAAAAAGACTGCCGAAGCCGCCGTTGCAAAGATAGCCGGAAGACTTGCCGAAGACCCCTCTTTTGCCTCGCAAAGCCAGGTTCAAAAAGAAGAGTTTGTTTTCCGCCAGGCAATTGTTGAGCTTGCCTAGGAGATGCGGCCATGAATAAAAGCGTAACTCACAAGACATCATATACAAGAAAAACAGACGACACCCTTGACGAAATGAACATAGCTGCCCAGCTTGCAAGCCAGGCCAGCGCAAACGTAGCAAAGGAAAGTGCCGGTAAGACAAAGATTGTCCGCGCACAAAATGCCTCTTCCACCAGCTCAGATGACATGGGTGGTGCAGGTGCAGTTTCCGGGGCAAATGCAGCCGCCCAGCCCCAGACCCGCATAGTAAGGGCAGACCTTTCTTCTGTAGATGATGCACAGGATTCTTCCCTAAGGCCAAAGTCCCTTTCGGAATTCCTTGGACAAAGCGCAATAAAAGAAAACCTCGGCGTTTTCATAGACGCAGCCAGAAAAAGGCAGGAAGCCTTGGACCACCTCTTTTTGATTGGCCCGCCCGGACTTGGAAAGACAACCCTTGCCCAGATAACCGCCTGCGAACTTGGTGCAGATTTTAAGGTAACAAGCGCCCCGGCCCTGGACAAGCCAAAAGACTTGGCAGGAATCCTTTCCACCATAACGCCAAGAACCGTATTCTTTATAGACGAAATCCACCGCCTAAAGCCCGCAATAGAAGAAATGCTCTACATAGCAATGGAAGACTACGAGCTTGACTGGGTAATAGGACAGGGTGCCGCAGCCCGCACTGTCCGCATACCAATACCGCACTTTACCCTGGTCGGTGCCACGACAAAGGCCGGCATGGTAAGCTCCCCGCTAATTTCCCGCTTTGGAATAATACAGCGCTTCAACTACTACAGCCGGGAGGAACTTGCCTCCATTATCCACCGCTCGTCAAAGATACTGAACGTAAGCGTAAAAGAAGACGCCGCCCTACTTATGGCAGACTGTTCAAGGGGAACTCCCCGCGTTACAAACAGGGTCTTGCGCAGAATGAGGGACTTTGCCCAGGTTCAGGGAAAGGGAATAATCACAAAGTCAATCGTGGAAGAGGGGCTTAAAAAGCTTGGCATAGACTCACTTGGCCTTGAATACGCCGACCGCCAGATTCTTCTTAGCATAATAAATAATTTTGGCGGAGGGCCTGTGGGTGCCGACACGCTTGCAATCTCCATCGGAGAAGGGCAGGACACCTTGGAAGACTACTACGAGCCATACCTCATCCAGTGCGGACTTTTGCAGCGCACACCAAGAGGACGAATCGTAACCGAAAAAGCATACAAACATCTGGGGCTTACCCCAAAGGAAAAGAATTTTAATGAAGACCAGCGACTTTTATTTTGACTTGCCACAGGAACTCATTGCGCAACGCCCGTCAGGAAAAAGGGGAGACGACCGCCTCATGCTCTTGGGAAAAGAAAGCGGAATCGTAGAGCACCACCTAATGGCAGAACTCCCGGACTTGGTGGAAAAAGGCACCCTCATGATTTTTAACAACAGCCGCGTAAGAAGAAGCCGCTGCTACGGAATAAAAACGGACACCGGCCGCGAACAGGAATTCATGTTCCTTAATCCAATGGCATCTTCTCCAGCCGCCGACTCTTCCACCGCCACAAGCTCAGCCAGCAGTTCTTCAGCCAGCAGCGCCAGCAGTTCCACCGCCAGCCCCGACAGCCTCTCCTGCGAATGGAACACAATGGTAAAGGGGGCAAAAAAAGTAAAGAACGGCAACACCTACCGCTTTGCAGACGGCAGCGAAGGAACAATAGTCCTTAACCAAAACGACGACGGAACCGAATTCCGCACAATAAAGTTTCCCTTCCCCTTAGACGAAAAATGGTTTGAGCGCAACGGCCACATACCGCTACCGCCCTACATCCGTCGCGAAGACGACGACACGGACAGCGAACGCTACCAGACAATCTACGCAAAAGAAACAGGAAGCGCAGCCTGCCCAACCGCAGGCCTCCACTTTACCCAGCCGGTCCTGGACAAACTAAAGCAGAAGGGCATAGACCTTGAATGGATAACATTGCACGTAGGACTAGGAACCTTCCTCCCGGTAAGAGCCCAAAACATAGAAGAACACAAAATGCACCTTGAATACTACACCGTGCCCCCGAGCGTTGCAGACAAAATCAACGCCGCCAAAAAAGAGGGCAGGCCAATCCTCGCAGTAGGAACAACAAGCGTCCGCACACTGGAAAGCGCCGCAGACCAAAACGGCATCGTAAGGGCAGGAACCGCAGGCACAAACATCTTCATGTACCCCGGCTACAAATTCAAAGTGGTAGACCAAATGTTCACAAATTTCCACACCCCCGAATCAACCCTCATCATGCTGGTAAGCGCCTTTGCGGGGCGGGACAACATCATGAACGCCTACCAAAAAGCCGTCGAACAAAAATACCGCTTCTTCTCCTACGGCGACTGCATGCTAATAAAATAAAGAATATGCCAAGGGGGGGGAAAGTCCGCTTGAAGCTACGCTGCGAGTTCCCCCTCGCTCCAGCCCCAAGTCGCTCCTCAAATGCCGTAAGTGGCAAGTTCACTAAGCGAGCAACCGTCACCCTGAACTTGATTCAGGGTCTGTGGCAATACAAAATAAAGTCCCCTCCGACACGCCACTTCCGGCATTTGCTCCGCTTTGTCGTGTCTTCCGCTACCCCCTCTGCGGGCTCAAACGCCGCCCGCAACGCCTGCTAGAATTTAATGGATAAATTAAAATGCAAAAACAATATAAACATAAAGTTAGAATCAGTATGAGAATAATACTTATTCTATCAATACTATCTTTAATACTATGTGCAAGAGCTTTTTCTAGAACAAAAGGACTTGTAGATTCCGTTCTTGGTGAATATGTAAATGATCTTCCTGGTTCTCAGCCAGATGATAATATATGCATTGAAATCTCGCCATTAATTTTTATCTTATTTTTTGTTAGTAATTTAGTAGTAATAAGAAAATTTTCAAAATTCGATTTGATTATTGGGAATGCAACGGTTCTTTTCCAATTTATTTCTTTACTTGCTATAGAAAGTGGCTCTATATTAAAAACAATACTTAGTGGTAATTATATTCTTTTGCTATGGTTCATTCTATATATTTTCATATTTATAGAAACAAATTTTTTCTATTTTTATGAGTGCAAAAAAGATAGTGTGCAATAAAATTCAAGTTCGTTTTGCAAAAGTCATATTGCTTTTTGTATTTATGTAAGTTATAATGTATAAAGTTAGTGTCACAATGAAAAAAATTATAAAAGTCTTTCTGGCCTTTATGGCCTATCTTTCCCTTATGCTTTTAATCGGTTTTACGCTGAACAAAACAATGCCCCTGGACTACGAACTTATAAGCTCCATACAGTCTCCGGACAAGTCAAGAACGCTATATGTTTACTCTGTAAATTCCGGTGCAACTTCTGATTATTCCTATCGTGTAACAGTTTCATCCAAAAATGAATTTGACAAGGTGAATAAAGAAAATTATTTTTTTCATTACGACAGCAATCATGGAAGCGCATCAAAAGACATAAAAATTGAATGGGGCGATTCATCAAACATAAAAATCACCTACGACAAAAACATAAGAGCCTTTGAGCAAAGAAGCAAAACAGGCTCCATAAATATTCAGTATGAAAAAAAGGATTCAGATAATTAACCGGGGGTGCTAGTATGGCTTTCTTTTCATTCTCTGCAAAAACAAAAGAAGAAAAGTTCTGGATCTGGTTTTGCAAAAATTCAAAAATGATTTTCAACTTTGAATCAAATCAGGAAGTTGTATTCGACAAAATTCAAGAGGAGCTGCAAAAGATCGGCCCAAACCTAGCGTTTGAAATTTCTTCCGTAAAAGAAGCAAAAAGGGAATTCGTAATAAGCGCAGACGGAATAATCGAAGCCTTCCCCGCCGTAGAAAACTTGTACAAAGCCAAGCCCAACTTGCCTGAATGGACATTCATAAAATTCCGCCCAAGAAGAAAAGTTGAAAACTCTATCCGCATCGCAAACAAAGAAATCTTCCCCAAAGACATAAAATTCATGTTCATAGATGATGAAGACAAAAGTAAAATCGGAATAGTCCTTTTCTGCAAGGGCTATAACGAAAGCGAGCACGACCTTTATAACCAGATTGCATTTCTGTTCCTGGATGAAAGCCTCGGTGAATTTGATACGGAAACATATATCGGGCGCATAATCATACAAGGCTTCGACAGCGAATATTTTGCCAGCGCAAAGGAAATAGAATCCCTGGCCGCCGAGTTTGACAAGATAAAAACAAGAGGCCTTTGAAGCTTTCCTCCAAAGACCTCTTGCAAGGACTACTCGTCCTTTAGTTTTACTATGGAACTTGAACTTACCCCGAATACGACTTTTTGGTCGTGTTACCCTTGGTGCTGTTCGTCTTTAGGACTATGCAGTAGGGGGTATTGGCCAAAAGTGTAGGGGGCAAAAAGAATTCAAGCGCCTTAGAGACATTGCGGATAAGTTTTTCTACCTTAAAGGCAATGACAAGGTTGATTCAACCGAGACTGTTCTGGAGAAATATTGAGTAATGAGAAAAATTATGTATACAACTACGGAGATTTATCTCAATATAATACCTTGTCTGATTTTCCATATTTAGAGTCTCAGGCAGAAATGGTTGGGGATTTTGCCTTCTTTTATTATCAGAAACGGTATGGTATTGGTGTTGAAAATAACGATAAAAAGCGGATGAAACAGATGGCGGAAATTTTGAAGAATTCAGGATATAAATCGGAGGCAATAAAATGGGTTTTAGAAAGGTATTGATAGTCTTTGCATGTATATTACTTGTCTCTTGCAGGGGTAATTCATCTGCCCCTATCGTTAACACAATAAGAATTGATGATGGAGAGTTGTTTCTGCTATTAAATAATATCAAGCCAAAGGTTTTTAGTGCTATAAAATGTATTAGAATAAATAATCATGGTTTTGATAAGACTTATTACAAAAATCTGAAAATTGATGAAATACGTAATTATCACAACAGGTTAGATTATTTGTTTCTTAGAACAAAAAATCTTCCGAAGGATTTGTTTTCTCGGGAAGGAAACTATATTATTGATATAGAATGCGTCCGCATCACGATAAAGATAGAAGTGGAATATAAGGATGGTACTTTTCGTGTTCTTTCGGAGGAATACAATTCATCTCCAGAATATCACAAGTGGGAGCATTATAAGAATTTGTTTTAAACTTATCCCCCACATCTAGCGTTTTTGCAGAGTGTGAAAACCCCGCCCATTCCTCCGTCAAATAGGTATTTGTTGGGGAAGCGGAGAAATAGCCCCTTTTTGGGGTTGTTTTTGCAAAAAAATTAATGAAAAGAGTCAATGTTTTAGCAGGCTTGATAATCAGCATAGATATTTTTTGCTAGAGTGTACTAAGGTAAGTAAATCGATGGAGAAAAATATTTGACACACCCTATAAAATAGGGTAAAATAAAACGATAAGTTATGAAAAGAATATTTATAGAAACTCCATCATTTACAAAACGATGGTTCGCATTAGGATTTACGGAAGATGATCTTGCAGAACTGCAACAATTTCTTATCAAAAATCCTGATGCGGGAAATATAATGGTAGGAACAGGTGGATTAAGAAAAATCCGCTTTGCATTTGAAGGCCGTGGTAAAAGTGGCAGTGCAAGGGTATGCTATGTGGATTTTGCTGCTTTTGAAAAGAACTATCTTATTCAAGTATTTTCAAAGGATGAAAAACAGAATCTTACAGATGCAGAAAAGAAGGAAGTCAAGAAGGCTATAAGCATTTTGAAAGCAGAGACTGCAAAAAACTGGAGGAAGGAAAATGAGTAAATTTTTTGATGATTTAATGACAGGCTTGAACGAAGCTGTAGAGGTTGAACGCGGAAATTTAGAAACAAGAAAAACTGTATACGAAATACAGCCTGTAAAAAAATATACTAATACACAGATTAAACATATTAGAACATCAGTTGGAATGACGCAGGTTTTATTTGCCGATTATATGGGCGTTTCTACCAAAACAGTTGAAGCATGGGAAAAAGGAACGAATCATCCTACAGGAACAGCCTGTAGACTTATAAGTCTTTTGGAAAACAAAACTTTTTCTTCTCTGCCGTTTATTCGCAAAATGGCAGTTTTATAAATTGAGGATATCCCAACATTTTGCCTTTCCTCCGCCAAATAGGGGTTTGTGGGGGAAAACAGAAAATCAGCCTACGCCACCGTGGAGGCCCTTTAGTCCCGCGCAAGCGGGATGACCGTTAGGGAAGGCCGGAAGGGTGGTGGCGCAGAGGCATGGCGGCCGATTGTAGCCGGGGAATGAATGGTGGAGCAATTGGAGTATCGTCCTGAGACTATTCTTGACAAAAATTCCCCACAGATATATAATTTTTACATTCTTGCTCGCTTAACTCAGCGGTAGAGTGCCACCTTCACACGGTGGAAGTCACTGGTTCAAATCCAGTAGCGAGCACTTAAATCTGCGAAAAATTCCTGTTGTTAAAAATCATTCTTTTCTATATAATATGCAATAAACTGAACAATTCCAAAATGCAACGCAGCGGTCAAATACTTAGGCCTGTCCTTTATTTGCGTAAGACTGCTTGGGGAAAATTATGTTAGACAAAATGCGAAACATTGGCATTATGGCCCATATCGATGCCGGAAAGACCACTACTACGGAGCGTATCCTTTATTATTCCGGAAAGATTCACAGAATTGGCGAAATTGACGACGGTGCTGCAACCATGGACTTTATGCAGCAGGAACAGGAGCGCGGCATAACGATTGCCTCTGCTGCCATTACAACCGAATGGAAAGGCTACAAGATAAATATAATCGACACGCCCGGCCACGTGGACTTTACCGCAGAAGTTGAGCGTTCTTTGCGCGTACTGGACGGTGCCGTTGCGGTAATCTGCGCGGTGGGGTGGGTTCAGCCCCAGACGGAAACGGTTTGGAAGCAGGCAGATGAATTCAATGTTCCCCGCATTTGCTTTGTGAACAAGATGGACAGAATTGGCGCAGACTTTTTTGGCGCAATGAATGACGTGCACGAAAAGTTCAAGTGCCCGGTTGTTGCACTGGAAATCCCCATTGGTGCAGGCCAGGACTTTGAAGGCGTAATTGACCTGCTCAACATGAAGGAAATAAGGTGGGATGCAGAATCCGAAGGCGAAAAATTTGACGTTGCTGACATAGCGGATGAGCGCAAGGCTTTGGCAGAAGAGTGGCGCGAAAAGCTTATTGATGCAGTTGCAAGCAATGACGATGCCCTTGGCGAAAAATACCTTGAGGGCCAGGAGATTACAACTCAAGAGCTAAAGGCTGTCCTTAGAAAGTGCACCATAAACCGCACCTTGGTTCCCTTCCTCTG
Source organism: Treponema sp. UBA6988 (assembly GCA_002448445.1). Classification (GTDB taxonomy): domain Bacteria; phylum Spirochaetota; class Spirochaetia; order Treponematales; family Treponemataceae; genus Treponema_D. The sequence continues at coordinate 12,219 of DJYC01000025.1, read as the reverse complement.
CGGTTCAAGCCGCCACAACCAGGGAGTCCAGCCGCTTATTGATGCAGTCGTTGACTATCTTCCATCCCCGGACGAAATTCCTGCCGCAAAGGCTGTACACGTAAAGAAGGACGTGGAAGAAGAAACCAGCATTGAATGCAAGGAAGACGCAAAGTTCCCGGTTGGCCTTGTGTTCAAAATCCAGTTTGACCCCCAGATGGGAATCCTCTGCTTTGTCCGCATGTACGCAGGAAAGATTACAACTGGAATGCAGGTCTTTAACGCGAGCAAGAAAAAGCGCGAAAGAATCAACCGCATTTTGCGCGTAAACGCAAACCGCATGGAGCAGATGGACAGCGTTTCTGCCGGAGACATTGCGGTATTTGTTGGACTAAAGCTTTCCCAGACAGGCGACACACTTTGCAGCGAAGGCTTCCCTGTTCTGCTGGAGAACGTAAAATTCCCCGAGCCTGTCATCTCCATTGCAATAGAACCAGAGACCATGAGCGACCGGGACAAGCTTAACGAGACTCTTGAAATCCTTAGCAGGGAAGACCCAACCTTTACCTCCCGCGACGATGCGGAAACTGGCCAGCTTGTAATCAGCGGAATGGGTGAGCTTCACCTGGATGTTCTTGTTACAAGAATCCGCGATGACTTTAAGGTCCAGTGCCGTGTTGGCGCGCCCCAGGTTACTTACCGCGAAGCCGTTACAGCCAGCGCAGACTATAAGGAAGAATTCAGCCGCGTACTTGCAGGAAAAGAAAACACCGCAGGCCTTACCATTCACGTTGAACCTCGCGAAACAGGTGCCGGAAACAGCTACTCCTGCACCGTCAAGCATTCGTCAGAAATACCGGAAGAAATTTTTGAGGCCATTGAACAGAGCATCACCAACTGCTTTGGTTCAGGAATCAAGATGGGCTATCCTTGCGCAGACACTGCAGTTACCGTTACAGCCATTGAATACAACCCGCTTACCGCTTCCACATTCGCTTTTGAAGCCGCAGCCGCAGAAGCTTTTGACAAGGCATGTTCAGCAGCCAGCCCCGAGCTTCTTGAACCGGTCATGGACGTGGATATAGAAAGCCCCTCTGAATTTGTTGGAGACGCGATGAGCCAGATTACCCAGCGCGGTGGAATGATAAGCAGCATGGACGAAAAATCCGGTGGCAACATAATCCACGCCCAGGCACCAATGGCAAAGATGTTCGGATTCAGCACAAACCTCCGTTCTGTAACGCAGGGTAGGGCAAGCTTTAGTATGGCATTCAGCCACTTTAAGAAAAAGGCCTAATAGCTTTAACAAGGTAATTCATTTTAATATGGAGGAAATAGATGAACAATTTTTTTAAGTTGAAGGAAAACGGTACGACTGTAAGCCGCGAAATCATCGGCGGTATTACAACCTTCTTGGCAATGGCTTACATCCTGTCCGTGAACCCAAACATTCTTGCAAACGACATAACAGGCCTTAACTGGAACTCTGTCTTTACGGCAACCGCAGTTTCAGCCGGCATTGCAACGCTTGTAATGGCATTCCTTGCAAACCTTCCTGTTGCCCTTGCACCAGGCCTTGGACTTAACGCATTCTTTACCTACACTGTTTGCGCAGGAATGGGTTGTTCCGCAGCCTTTGCACTTACGGCTGTCCTTGTGGAAGGAATCATCTTTATCCTTCTTTCGCTTTTTGGTGTCCGCGAAGCAATCATAAAGTCAATTCCTACTGGACTCAAAAAAGCTGTGTCCGTTGGAATTGGCCTCTTTATAACAATCATTGGCCTTGTAAATGCTGGAATCGTTAAGACCGACTTGGGAACACCGGTTGGCTTTGTAAACTTTACAGCAGACAATGCAAGCGCAACAGTTGCAATAATTGGCCTTGTAATTACAATCGTGCTCTTTATCCTAAAGGTACCAGGCTCAATCCTCATTGCAATCGCACTTACCACAATAATAGGAATTCCGTTTGGCGTAACAAGTGTTGCAAAAGACTGGACTCCTTTCTCCACACCGGCAGAACCTCACCTCTTCCACTTTGCATTCGGCGAGGCATTTTCTTCAAGCGGCATGATATTAAAATTCATCGTCGTTATGATAACCTTCCTCTTTACAGACATGTTCGACACCCTTGGAACTTTGATGGGAATTGCAGAGCAGGGCAACCTCAAGGATTCAAGCGGAAACATTCGCAACGCAAAGGGCGCTTTGATGGCAGACTCCGTTGGAACCGTAGTTGGTGCATGTCTTGGAACTTCAACAGTAACATCTTTCGTAGAGTCAACATCTGCTGTTGCCGCAGGCGCACGCACAGGACTTGCTTCCGTTGTTACAGCGGTATTGTTCTTCCTCTCGCTCTTCCTTACACCGCTCTTCGCAATCATTCCGGCAGCCGCAACTGCACCTGCACTCATCTTCGTTGGCTTCCTCATGATGAAGTCCGTAACGGAAATAGACTTTAAAGACCCAACCGAAGGTGTTCCTGCATTCATCACAATCATGGTCATGCCATTCTCCTATTCAATCGCCAAGGGAATTGCATGGGGCGTAATCTCCTACGTGATTGCAAAATGCGCAGGCAAAAAGGCAAAGGAAATTCCTGTAGTAACTTGGATTCTTGCAGTAATCTTCCTTGCAGACATCATCTTTGAATCCTGCAAGTAAAGTCTTTTTATATTTTCTTTCTTGCGGCACTTTCTTTTGCTAGGGGCTTTTCGGGGTCGCTTGAAACTTCGTTGCGAGAGCCGGCTTTCGCCTCCATTGCTTTCGCAACCCGCCTGCAGCGGGCCCCTACAATCCCTGCCGTGCTTGCTTTTTTTACCGGCAAATGCCATGTGTCATTCCGAACTGCTACGCCACATTCGCACGCACTTGCTACGAATGTGGATTCGGAATCTATGCACTGCATACAGGATCGATTCTGGAATTAGCAAGTGCCTTTGCCGTATAAAAACTGGTCAGTGGCTGGTCAAAAAAAATCGGTCATGCTGAACTTGATTCAGCATCTGTTTTATATGTAACAGGGATTCCGAAACACACTTTGTAGCAGGTGCGTGCAAAGTGGCTTAGCGTTCAAGATGACTCTATGCAATGAACTTATTTGACTGCACTCTATAAAATAAAATAGGTAAATATGAAAAAGTTAAAATTCTTTCTAATCGCATCAACAGCACTCTTTTTTCTCACCGCAATCTTCTGCGTCTCCGTAAACATCTACATGATTCGCTCCACAGAAGGCTTCGTCTACCAAGACCTTGCATCCCTGCCGCAAAAATACACGGTAATCATTCCCGGTGCAAAAGTTTACAAAACTACAGTTTCCCATGTTGTCCGCGACAGGCTTGAAGCTGCAGTAACCCTTGTGCACGAAAAAAAAGCCAGCCGCTACCTTGTAAGCGGAGACCACGGCCGCAAAAACTACGACGAAGTAAACGGAATAAAAAATTTCATGTGCCAATATTACACCGTAGAAGAAAGCGACATCTTCCTTGACCACGCAGGCTTTTCCACCTACGAAACAATGTACCGCGCCCGCGACATCTTCTGCGTAAAAGACTGCGTAATCGTAACCCAAAAAACATTTGCCCCCCGTGCAGTCTACCTTGCCCGAAAGCTTGGCCTTGATGCCGTAGCCTACGAAGCCCCCGAAGTCTTGCCCTACCATCCGCGCACAAAAAACTCCTGGCGCCTCCGCGAATCCCTCGCCCGCGTAAAAGCCTTCCTGGACATAACCTTCCACACCAAGCCCAAATACCTAGGAGCCCAAATCCCCATCACCGGGGATGCTGCCGCATCTTGGGACTAACATCTAATATTGCGCATTATCTGAGTTTAGGCATATAGTAAGACCAATGTCATTAACACAAAGAATCTGTCATGCCGAACTTGTTTCGGCATCTCTTTGCGATATAGTGATTTTAGATTCTGAGTCAAGCTCAGAATGACGTAAAGTTAATGACCTTGTATGGTAAAATTATGAATCCACAAAGTCTTGTGAGGCTATCAGACTGTAGATATACAGAGCGCTCTGACCGTAGAGCCCCATAGAATCGTCTTCAAGAAGCGGGGCAATTGGGGATGTGTAAATTGCATTCAGAGCTTCGTCTTCTGAAAGCCCCTTATCCTTCATCAAAAGCTCCGCAACCTGTGGAATCAATATGGTCTTTACAAGATGATGGGTGTCTGCCATTAAAAGTCCCCCAATTTTATATCATGGATAGCATAACTTTCTTTGAAAACCAGATATTTTAATGACTTTTCTGTGCAGAAACAAATTTGGTTATTAATTTTTTCAAATTTAAGCCTTTCAACGGCATCTTCTTTTCGCATAATTCCAGCAAGAACGTATTCAATGGTTTCTCCTACGTTGTCATTCGCTATTTTTCCAGAAACTATATCGTAATTGTGCTTATAGGTCAAATCTGAACGGCATTTTATTACAAGCTCAAGCCATTCAAGTCCAGGTTCGGAAAAAGATTTGGTATTCAAAAGTTTTATATTTTCTTTAACAAAATCGTAAATGTTAACAACTGCATTTTCTGATTTTCCAGTAATGCGGGAACGAAGTCTCGCAGTTCGTACAGCCCAACGTTCGGCTTGATTTTTTACGGTTGTCGTATAAAAGCCAAAACCAAAGTCTCTTCCCCTTTCTTGAACTATGATTTTGGGGCTGCTAATTTCTGTATATGAGCCATGGTATAAAATCATTCTTTCTCTTCCTTGCCAAACCAGCGGTCAAAATAATCCATAAGATATTCTTTTCCCATTCCGTGCAAGTCTTCGTAGTCTTCTGAAAGATGTGTTAAAAGTCGGGATTCTTTGAACATCTTAAATACTGTTGAGGAAGGTATGCTCTTGTACTCTGCATAGTTCTCTATGCAAAATGCCTTAAAAGAAAGCTTGGACATGCTTTTATTATAGATTCTAATTTGGATTTTAGCAACGAAGTTTTGTGAAAAAGTTGGGTAAATTTCCTTTTGCTCGTAACGCTCCACTCTCAATGGTTGTCGCGTTTTATGCTGCAAATTTTAATTGGGTGGCAGACTGTTTAATTCTACTAAGCATCTTTTGCATTTTTCCATATAATCCTGATAAGCTAAATTCTTGTTCTCTTGACAATCGTTTATATATATTTGTTCCTCTGCGTTTGGAATAAACCATTTTCCATGGGTCATGAAAACAGTACTGTTTGGTTCATAAGAATCTAATGAAAAAATTTGTGTATGTATACAAGTCATTGTTATGCATACAAAAGCTCCTTTTTTATGATCCGTGTCAAAAAAATACATTGATTGATGAAGATCTTTGTATTTCGGAATTCTCTCTAGTGTTCCGTCTGCTAGTGCTGATCGAAATTTATAGGAAAAAGAAGACAGTTTTTTTTCATTTTTTAAATCTCTTTCTACCTGGCGCTCTATACTATGCTTCTTATCATTCAGTATTTCTTGTATGAACTTGGAATCAAACCATAATGGAAAATATAATCGATAGTGGTATCTATAATTTCTGCTGGCACTAACATTATGGAATTCATAATATTTTACATTTTCTACAATTGTGGCAGAGTCGTCTGCCTGGTTGTATTCCTGTAATTTTTGGGCTGTACCGCAATTTGGGCAAAATCTTGCGTCGCTATCTAGTTCTTTTCCACAATTACTGCATATCATTTATTTTCTCCGATAGAAATCCTTTTTAGCCACTCAGCAAAGGGGTTTTCATTGCGTTTTTCATACCAGTCGTTGCACAGGTAATATCCTCTTACAAAAAATCCATTTTCTGCATAATAACGAGGATGTTTTTTATCATCTTCTGCATATGCAAATCGATTTTCTGATAGCAAAGGATATTTTAAATTAAAAGTATTTTTACAATATTCTTTGTCTTTAAGTCTTTCTATTTCATTTTCAGAAATAGAGTCTGATTCGAGAAGCTTTTGCATCGTGTACTTTACAAAATCCTGCAAGTTTCTATATAAATTGTATGACTGTCCTCTTATATTTACCGACTTCATTAAGTCTTATCCTATCTATTCCAAACTCTTCATTGCGGCATCTCTTGTTTCTTTAGGAACGCTGTAATAGGGTAGGATTGGATAATTTCCATTGATGTCTCGATGAAAGGAACGAATGTTTCCGTCTAAGTCAACAAAGTACTGTTGTTCCATTCTTCCATCATCATAGTATATATATCGATACTGTATACCTCTTCTTATTTCATTATCAAGCCCAATACTACTTGCAGTTTGGTGTGGCTCATGTCTTAAGCGGTAAAGCTCTCTCTGAAACTTTTCATTTGATGAAGTGTTTTTCTTGCTGCTCTTAGATGTTTTACCGTTCGTTTTTGAATTTTGCTTTTTTGTTGTGCTTTGTTTTGTTTCTTTGGATGATTCTTTTTCAAGTTCTTTTACATATTGGTTTCGTTGATTTTTGAATTCTTTTAGTGCCGAATTGAAATTGTTGAAACTTTTATAAAAGATGTTCCCTTTGTCATTTTCTTGGATATAGTAATCAACACTTACTTCCCATTCATTTATATCGTTTCCGTTATCGTCAATGTCGCCGGGAAATTCTGATAAAGAAACGGTGATAGCAATTTCATCCTTAAATAGAATAATTGCGTTAAAATCTTCGTATGGGTAGTTCAGAGAACCTTGCCCAGCCACCGCTTCGTCTGCCATTTTTTCTATAACTTTTCCTTCTACAATTTCTTTTAAATCTGGTAATTGATATGATATATAAGCTTCTTGGTGATATTTATATGTTCCATTTTGTCGTGTTGCTTCTCCGTACCAATATTTCTTGGCAAAAAGATTTGCAACGCAAAAAGTGATTAGACCAATTAATAAAATTCTTTTCTTCATAAGTTTATATCTCCTAAAAATTTTGTTCGAATTAAACGACTGAGGTTTAATGTTCCTTTGAATTCCTTTTGCACACAAAGATGGATCAGTAAAGCCCTGCATTTTTATAAAAAATCCATTCATTTTCAGCCTGAAACCAAAATTTCCATTTTGTTAATCTTATGGTTTCTTCAAGAGTTGGTGTATTCATCCGACTTATGATTTCATATAAATCCATGACGCTTTCGTCATCTGATAATACAAAACATCGGCTTATCTTATTATTCTTTCCTCCGTTTCTGTGAAGTACCCACGGCAATTTAACATTGCTTACAGTTATTATATATTGCTGTTGGTTAATCGTCAAGTGTTGCTATTGGCAATATTATTGTAGTGATGAGTGAGATTGTAGAGATTCTTGGTAAAAATATACGGAATTTGCGTAAAGAGGCTGGTTGGACGCAGGAGAAACTGGCGGAGAAGGCTGGAATTTCTGTCCCTTTTATGACGCAGATTGAACTTGCACGTAAAACACCATCGCTTGATGTTATAGAAAATATTGCAAAGGCTTTGAGTGTTTCTTATGCTCAGCTTTTTAAGAATGAGATTTCGGAGAATAAAGATATTGCCTACAGTCTGCGCCTCTTGGAAAGCGGTTTGGTTAAGTCTCTCACAGAAAAAATCCATGAGCATTTTGACCTTCTTAAACTTTAGTATATATTTTAGGTTCAATTTAGAGTTTTAAAAATACATGTCATTCTCATGTTCTCGAGAAACTTCGTTGCGAAAGTATGGGAATCTTTTGAGGCAGATTATCGGGGTGTGGTTCGACTACGCTCACCTACCGCCCGATATGACACAATTGCAGAGCCAGATAATGACACGTTTTGTGCAAAAAAAACTTGATTTTCAACTTTCTAAATCAAGCTATCTCTTTGTAAAAGATGGTGAAAATCTAAAGTGGGAAGTGGTAAAAATCTAAAGTCAAGAGTGGTAAAAATCTAAAGAGAAAGGTGGTAAAAATCTAAAGTCAAGACTGGTAAAAATCTAAAGTGAACAGGCAGGACTTTTGTAAAAAAAAATGCTGCCGAATATTCTTCGACAGCACTTTTTGTTTTAATAGGGCTTTGTTTGTCTGCGCTTTTTCTTATTTGTCTGTTTTGCTGCTGCTTGCGTTTGCGAGTTTTGCTCCGACGAAGCTGTTCAAGAGGTCTTTGGGGTTTATGCCAAGGCTTTGGCCTAGGGCTTCGGAAATCTGGGTTACGTTTTTCATGATGTCGCCCTGAAGCTGGGATGAGTCTCCGCCGTACATGTAAATTTTGTCCACGTTGGAGTAGGCATTTCCTGCGGCCTCGGCGATTTTGGGCAGCTGTTCAAAGTAGAGCTTTAGCGCCTGGAGCTGCATGTCCTGTTTTGCGGCGTCACCGTATTTTGCCATGGCTTCTGCCTTTTTGTTTAGACCTTCTGCTTCTGCTTCAAGCTTTGCCTTGATTGCGGCGGCTTCTGCTTCGCCCTGTGCCTGGGTTGCTTCTGCAACCGCCTTTTTACCGGCGGCTTCGTTTTCCATTGCCTGTTTTGCGGCTTCTGCATTCTTTAGCTTGGTGTAGGCATCTGCGTCTGCCTGCTTCTGCACTTCAAAGGCATCTGCTTCCGCTTTCTTTTGCCTGCGGTAAAGGTCTGCGTCTGCCTGCTGCTGGGCGGCGTACTTGTCTGCTTCGGCTGTCTTTTTGACTTCTGCTTCCAGAGCTTTTTCCTTAATGGAAACAACTTTTTCCTGAAGCTCAATCTCTTTGTCCTGGCGGGCAATGTTTGCCTCTACCTCTTTTACTTCCTTGTCCTTTCTCTGGACTTCCGCTTCGATTGCCATGGCTGCGTCTGCCTTTGCAGCTTCCGTGTCTGCCTTTGCCTTTAGGGAAGCTTTCTTGAGGGCAAGTTCATTCTGCTTCTGTGCAATTTCAAGTTCGGCGGCAACCCATGCGTCGTTCGCGTCTTTGTCTGCCTGGGCCTGGGCAATCTTTACTTCTGCTTCTGCGGCGGCCTTTGCCTTTGCTGCGTCTTTGGAAATGGAGACTGTGTTTTCTATACCAAGGTTATTGATTACGTCGTTGTCGTCCTTAAAGTTCTGGATGTTGAATGTGGTAAGTTCAAGTCCCAAGTCCATGAGGTTGGGCTTTACGTTTTCCGCGACTTTTTCGGCGAGTACTTTTTTGTCTCCCTGAATCAAGTCCTTGAGCTTTATCTGGGAAATTATTTCGCGGATGTTTCCTTCAAGGACAGGGGTTACGACTGATGCTATGTCTTCTGTTGAATAGCCGATGAACTTGGCGGCGGCCTTTTTCATTATTTCGGCTTCCTGGGAGATTGCAATGTTTGCAACAGCGTCTACCTTGATGTTGATTGCATCCTGTGTTGGGATGGAATCTTTTGATACAAAGTCAACCTGGATGTTTTCCAGCGTCATGTAGTCAATGCGCTGCAAAAAGGGAATTACGAATATGGCCTTTCCTGTTACGGTCTTGTTTCCGAATGGCCCTACGCGGATACCGATGCGGTTTTTGGGAACCTTGCGGTATGAACAGAAAAATAAAAGGCAGAAAAGTGCGCCTGCACCAATTCCAATAAATGGCATGATAAACCTCCGTTTTTAATTTGTGAGGACAGTATAGCATTCATGGCTTCTTCTAGCAATAGGAAATATGCCTCTTTGCGTACAGCAGATAGAGCCTACCCCCGATTGGAAGGGTGAGCGAAGCGAAAACACGCGCAGCGTGGTCGGAGGCGAAAGCCGTAGCCCTGGAAAGCGGGTTAGCAAATAGAGTGCGGTCCAGAAAAAAAAGAAAAAAAATAAAATGATTTTAGAAGAGTTCCAGCTGGCCGTTTTCTTGGGAGAAGAGGCTTTCCTGAGTTTGTTTTTCGATGTCCTTTTGTACGGGGCGGGTGTCTTTTATTATGCGCTTGAAGAGTTCCATGCAGACGCGGGCATCGTCGTGGGCGCGGTGGGCTTCCAGAACTTTTATGTTCAAGAGGCTTGCCAGGTTCTGAAGCTTGTACTGGCCTTCGAGTCCGTTTTTGTTAAGGTTGGGGTAGGCCCAGCGGGAAAGCGGCAGCGTGTCTATTACCGTGTTTTTTAGCGCGTCCATGTTCATGCGCTCAAGCTGGGCGTTTATAAAGTACATGTCGAAGGGGGCGTTGTGGGCGATTAGGATTACATCGTCGCTTGAAAGCCAGCGGAGGAATTCAAAGGTGACCGTTGCTGCGTCGCTTTGGTTTTCCAGCATTTCCGGCGTGATGTGGGTAAGGTTTTGAAGGAAGGGGGTGAGTGGAACGGGCGGTTTTATTAGGGAAGAAAATGGCTCCCCAATAATTCCGTCCCTGTTGAATTTTACGGCTCCTATTTCCATAAGGTGGTCGGTTGCCGCATGCAGGCCCGTAGTCTCGGTGTCAAAGGCTGCAAAAATCTTGCCGGAATAAAATTCCCGCGCAAGACTTCTGTAGTTCCTAAAAATCTTAAGGCCACGGCCGTGCATTTCTTTTAGCCTTTATTTTGCGGCATCGAGGACTGCGTTGATTTCTGCTGAAATCTTTGCAATTTCTTCTGTTGCGCTCTTCTTGGCTTCTTCGAGGGCTGTGTCTGTTTTTGCAGAGACAGGAACCGCACAGTTGATGTAGAACTTGATTTTTGGTTCCGTTCCGCTTGGACGTGCGCTAACGATTGTTCCGTCTTCCAGGAAGAACTGGAGTACGTTGCTCTTTGGCCAAGGAAGGTTTGCCTTTGCGGCAGGATTTGCCGGGTCAAATTCAATTGACTGCTGTACGTCGCGGATTTTGCAGACTTTCTTTCCGCCCAAGGTCTGTAAGCCTTCCGTGCGGAGCTTGGTCATGATTCCTGTCATTATTGCAGGGCCCTTTACTCCGGGGAAGTACTTGCTTATTGCTCCGTCCTGGAAGTAGCCGTTTTCCTTGTACATGTCGTTCATGCGTTCAAGGAGGCTCTTTCCCTTGCTTGCCCAGTAAAGCGTCATTTCTGCACACATTGCTGCTGCGGAGATTCCGTCTTTGTCGCGGCATTCTGTTTCCACAAGGTAGCCGTAGCTTTCTTCAAGGCCAAAGACATAATGTTCTTTTCCGGTCTTTTCCATCTGGCCTTCATCGTATGCAATCCACTTGAATCCTGTAAGGCATTCCTTTACCTTTACGCCGTAGTTCTTTGCAACTGCGTCTACGAAGGGGCTTGTTACGATTGAGCGGATGAGTACCGGGTTTTCTGGCATCTTGCCCAGTTCCTTCTTGCTAAGGAGAACGTAGTCTGCAAGCAGGGCGCCCATCTGGTTTCCTGTAACGAGGACATAGTTTCCGTCCTTGTCCGGGAATGCAGTTCCAAAGCGGTCTGCGTCTGGGTCTGTTGCCATAACAACGTCTGCCTTTTCCTTCTTTGCAAGCTCAACTGCCATCTTGAGTGCCGGTGCTTCTTCCGGGTTTGGCTTTTCTACAGTTGGGAAGTCTCCGTTTCCTTCGCGCTGTTCGGGTACGGTGATTACGTTAAGGCCAAGGTCGCCAAGTACCTTTTCTACGTGCATTGCACCTGTTCCGTGGAGAGGCGTGTAGACAACCTTTACGCTGGAAGCCTTTTCTTTTATAAGGGCCGGGCGGTAGAGGTTTGCCTTTATCATTGCCTGGAACTTGTCGTCAATTTCCTTGTCGATGAGTACGATTTTTCCAGACTTGATTCCTTCTTCGCGGGAGATAAGCTTTGCTTCTTTTACTGCGTTAACTTCGTCGATGATTCCCTTGTCGTGGGGTTCAACAACCTGTGCTCCGTCTGCCCAGTATGCCTTGTAGCCGTTGTACTGGGGAGGGTTGTGGCTTGCTGTTACTACAACGCCGGTCTGGCAGCCAAGGGTGCGGATTGCATAGGAAAGTTCCGGGGTGGGGCGGAGTCCTGTAAAAAGATACGCCTTGATTCCGTTTGCCGCAAATACGCGTGCCGTTATGTCGCTGAACTTGTCGTGGTTGTGGCGGCTGTCGTAGGCGATGCATGCGCTAAGAGTGCCTTCTTTTGCCTCTTTGGGAAATGCCTTGATAATGTAGTTTGCAAGACCCTGCGTTGCCTTTGAGATGTTGAGTGTGTTCATGCGGTTTGTTCCGCCGCCCATTACACCGCGGAGGCCGCCTGTGCCAAATTCAAGGCTCTGGTAGAAGCGGTCTTCAAGTTCCGCCATTGCTTCCTTTGAATCTTTCTTTGCAACAAGGTCTTCAACTTCCTTGCGGAAAGCTTCGTCCTTTTCTTCTGCAATGTACTGTGCCGCTCTTTCGAGTATCTCTTTTTCTTCCATATTATTACTCCTAAAATGTTACCCTTAATTTGTTTGTTTTTTAGGCAAACTTCGAGTTTTATATTTGCA
>DJYC01000023.1:2811-29368 GCA_002448445.1 Treponema sp. UBA6988 | reverse complement strand
CTACGCCACATTCGCACGCACTTGCTACGAATGTGGATTCAGGGTCTGGCCAAGCCCGGAACAACGCCCGTCATGCTGAACTTGTTTCAGCATCTGTACAAGCCCTAGCTGTCATCTTCCCCTACTCCAGCACGTTAGACCAAATCTTACCGCGAACGTGGGGATTCACACCGTAAACCTTAAAAAGCTCAGGCACCGTAACAAAAGTAAAGCCCCTTTCAAGCAAAGTTGGAATTATCAGCCTGAGGGCTTGAACCGTCTTTTCGTTCCCCTCTGTGTCGTGAAGCAAAAAAATCTGCCCTTCCCTTGCGGAATCCAAAACCATCCTTACACGCTCGTCACAAGAAACGGTATCTTCCCAGTCCTGGCAGTCTGCACCGCAAATAAAGGTCTTGTCCACGCTATTGAACAGAGTCTCAGAAAGGTCAATGTAGGGTGGCCTAAAAAATTCAGGAATTCTCCCCGTATGCCTTTCAATAAGGGTGTCTGTGCGGAAAACCTCATCCTCAATCTGCCCGGCAGTCATGCTGCCCATGCGGGGATGGCTCCAGGAATGGCACTCTACCGTACAGCCAAGTTCCAGCTGCCTCTTTATAACAGGCACAGTCCGCTCTGTAATATTCTGTCCGATTAAAAAAAATGAGGCGGGAATTCCAAATTCTTCCAGCAGGTCAAGGTCATGAACCGTGGTAGTGCAGTTGGGCCCATCATCAAAAGAAAGAGCTAGATATTTTTTTTCCATAACAAAAAGCCTTGTCAGATTTTTTGTGCCAAGAGCACGGAAATTAGTTTTTACAATATTTTTTTATGCAAAGCAACAGGGAATCAGTTTTTAGCGCAACGAGAAGCACACAACGGTAGCAAGTGCGTAGCGTTGTGGGCTGAAAATCTATTTGCGCGGAGCGAACGAAGTGAACAAAAGACCTATTACCGCCGCACGGTGGTTCTTGCAAACAACCCACTGGATTCTTCAGACAGATTTCGCTGGTAGTGGAGCTCAAAACTGATTCCCATGTGCCAATAGACATACGCCCTCAACAATAGCCTCGTGTTCCTTAGGAGCAATGCGGGCGTAAAGGCTTTCCACAGTATCGCCCTCCATAACAGGCACTTTCTTCTGCACAAGGATTTTACCGGTATCGCAGCCAGAATCCACAAGATGAACTGTACAGCCGCTTTCCTTTTCGCCAGAAGCAAGAACCGCCTGGTGCACGTTGTCGCCCCACATTCCAACGCCGCCAAATTTCGGAAGCAAAGCCGGGTGAAGGTTTACAATACGGTCCTTGTATTCATCAATGATTGCGCCCTTAAGAACAGAAAGATAGCCCGCAAGAACAATAGCATCTGCCTTGTGCTCCCTGCAAAGAGAAAGCATTGCATCGCTAACAGCCTCACGCTTTTGGTCGCGGTCAGCCACCGCCGCCTTATCTGCCCCAAGAACAGAAACTGGGCTTCTTACAAAGGCAGGAATCCCAGCAAGCCGTGCCCTCTCTAGCGCGTAAGCTTTTTTTGTGTTTGAAGCCACAAGCACAATGTGGTAAGGGCAGCCAGCCGTATTCTTTTCGTAGTCAATAAGAGCCTGGAGGTTTGTCCCACCTCCGCTAACAAAAACCGCAATATTCATCACATTCCCCCTTCCGCGCTACCAGTTTGCATGCAGCCCTAGAATCTGAACAACGTTTGCCATAACATCCGGGAAACCGGGGTAAAGCAAGAGGTGGACAAGATAGTATTCCATTCCAAACAAAAGCAGGAAGGCAAAAAGCTTGCACGAAAGCGTCATCTTTGAAGCCCCTCCCGCAAACTGCATGGCACCGTAAATGGCAAAGGCGAGCAGAAGGAAAACAAAGAATTTTACCGGCATCAAAAAGCATATCAGCACAAAGCCAAGCATAAGTATAAAGCAGAGCTTTTTGTTGGCCTCCTTGTTGCGCAGGATAAGCAGGCTGCGTCCTATAAGGTAGAAAATCAGGAGGACTGCAAAGACGCAGTTGCGCTTGTCTATAAGAACAGTAACGTAGTCGCTTCTGATTTCTATTTCAGACAGACGGGCTGCGGTGGCCTTGTCGCCAAAGAAAAAGAGCTTTCCAAATTCAGCAAAGAACCTTCCCATTCCGTTGAGCGGTTTTGCGATTGACTTTGCAAAGAGGATTGGCTTTACCGCAAAAAGGCTGGCCGTTGCATAAACAAGGGTAACAAAAACGTCAAATATATAGTAGTGAATGTTCTGCAGGGGAAGCGGGCGTGAATCATCATGCCCTGCCGCATCGGCATCGGAAGAATAGGCATCCTGAGAAGCCGCATTCTGGCGTGGTGCATCCTCATAAGGCTCTTCTTCACTTTTGCGGGAAGCCGCATAGCGTTCAGCTTCCCTCCGGGCCTTTGCCCTCTTCTGTCTGATTAAAAGAGCGCGTAGCCTCCTCTGCACAAAATGCTTTTTCCTTGCATCAGAAGCCTCCTCATCCTCACTATTCTCTCCATCGGATTCATCAGAATCATCCTCGTCTTCATCATAGGGCCTTTGGTAGGCACTTTCCCTAACGTACTCGCGCCCGGGTCCGGGAGGAACTTCCTCTTGAGCATCATATCCGTATGCAGAAGATTCCTCGCGCTCTTCCTCCGTACCGCCGTCTCCGCTGCCACCTTCACTGCCTTCATCGGCAGCAGGCTCAATGTCTGATGTGCCAGCGTCAGCAGAAAGCTCACTGCGGGAAGACGAATCTTCATCAGCACTGCCGTCCTCCGCCTCATAGCGAGAATCCTGCACTAGCGAAGAATCTGCCCTTTCCTCACGCTCAATATCTTCTTCCTCTTCGTAAACCTGGGAAAGATTTTCCTCCTCTTCATAGGAAGTAATCTTTTCGTTGCGGGCCTCAATATCCTGCCGGGTAGCAATATACTTGTGCTGCCTCTTAAAAAGAGAACCGTTCTTAAGGCACCAGAGAAAGTCGGCCGCATTCTCTTTGTTTGCCCAAACCTTGTCCGCAAAGGACTTGTGCCTGGGTTCAGGAAGGGTAGACTCGTTTATGTACTGGGTAAAAATCTTCTTAAGCTTAAGAGCCTCGTCGTAGGAAAGACGCGCCGCATCGTAGCGGATAAGACCAATGTGGGAAATAAGGGCAAAATAAAGGTACTTGCTGGTTGGAGAAGTCTTTTCCTTTTCCTTGCTGATAATCTTTACGGAAAGGCCGTTAACATTCTTTTCCATAATATTGGAAGGAAGCTTTACGTCCGTAACCTCCGAATTGCGCACTATGGAAGTCTTAATGTTCCAGTAAAAGCGCCTGTCGGTAAAAACAAAACCCTTGCGCCCGCCGGAAAGCCAGATTGCATAAAGGACTTCTTCACCACTGTTAATCTGAAAATCGGCAAAGATTCTTTCAATTGTGTTCTGTGAAAATTTAGACTGAATATACATTTCTTTCTCTTAGCTAGCCATTACAGCCTTCGCAAGCTGATCCGCACATGAAGTGTTCTTTGCACCGCACAAGTTTCCAAGCAGTTTGCCTGCTATTTCCTTGGCAGTCATGCCCTCGCAAAGCTTTGCAATAGCCTTAAGATTCCCGTTGCAGCCGCCGTCAAAGCGGATGTTGGTGATTTTGTCGCCATCCTTCGCAAAATGAATGGCCTTAGAACAAGTGCCTGTAGTTTTGTAAGTGATTTCTTCCATTTTTATCCCCACGTCTTTTCAATTATACATTAAGTCATGGGATTTGTCCACAAATTTAAGCCACGTCTGATTTTTGCGGCACTTGCCTAGTTAAAACAAATACAAAAAAAAGAACATCTTGCCATTTTTTACTTGTCCAACAAGCAGCGCCATGGACGGCGCGTCAAATGTTTGCGCAGAAGTTCGCGGGTTTTTGCAAGAAAACCCGGGCTCAAAAATGGCAAGGAGGCCATTTTTGAAGGGCTTTCCGGGGTTCCGCGGGTCCCTTCCCGCTCCATTACTCCACTTCGTTCCGCAACGGCTACGCCGCCCCTCCAATCCCGGCCGTGCTTGTATTTGCAAACATCTTTCTGCCCACAGGAATAGCAAAATGTGTTAAACCGCGCCTATATTATTTTTCTCAGCTGGGTTGCAAGCACAGGCAAATCTTCTGTAATAGTTTCCCAGACAACCTTCAGATTTATTCCATCGTAATCGTGAATGATTTTGTTACGCATCCCATAAATTGCTTTCCAAGGAATCAGAGGATTACTTTTCTGAAATCCATCTTCCAACCTATGCGAAAGCTCACCAATTTGGCTAAAATTAAAAGCACAGGCTTCTACTATCATTTCATTTTTAGAAAAGCTTTCATAATCCAAATCTTTTATGTATTCTTGGATTTTTTCAATGTGCAAAATCATCTTTGAAATCGTTACCAAATTATCCATAAATTCTTACTCCTGTAGAAGCAATTTCTTGCTGCACTTTTGAACCAGAATCTATATGGGTCACATCAAAGACATCTACTTCCTTTTGGTCAAGAGCTTCTCTTATATCTTCTATAAAGGCAAAAAAACGCAGCCCCCGCAAATTGCTGTCCACCATCAAATCAATATCACTTTTTTCGGTTGCGTTACCTTTTGCATAAGAGCCGAACAATATTGCAGAGGCAACATTGTAACTTGAGAAAACAGGCTTCAACTTGTTTTTTATCGTTTCAACTTCAAACATTTTCCTACCCCCACAGCTTTATTATAGCACTTTTCCAGAAATATTTTATCTATCCTCTGAATCAAATACTCCTTAAAAAAATTATAACATGGGTTCTAGCAAAAGTCATCAAAAACATCACCACCAGTCCATTCTTTGCCTTGTAGAATTGTAAAATATTTCTTGGAACTATCCTCCTTAAAACAAGACCTATAGAGTTTATGAACAAAAGTATTGTTCACAAGTGTAATAACAGAAACATGATAAGGCTTTATCGTCTCAACAGCAGATTCTGTTCTCACAATCAATTCGTTATCATGAATTGCTGCTTCTGCAACCAAGGAATGTGCATAGTTTGTATTAAAGAACAATGCACCTCTCTTCAGATTTTGCAAATATTCTTCCAACGTATGTTCATGCTCTCCCTTAGGACAGCATGGATATTCTGCAGGATGCCTAATTCTATTTTTATCATGTACTGCATTTTCCGTCTTTGTATAAACCAAATGACCTTCTTTGTCACTTCCAGAAAAGAATCTTCTTTGATAAATCCACTCTCCTATACGACCTCTTTTTTCTGTTGGTCGAACAGTATCTTCTTTTGCCCAATGCAGTAAATTCTCATAACAATTTTTGCTTTCCTGTGCTGTTACTGTACGCATCCAAGCTATATTAGGCGGCAAATCTATTTTACGCAAGATTTCTATGTGTTGAAGAACATAATCAATCGGCAGCCCTGTCAAAAACGTTATTTTCTTACAAGTAATCGGATTAAGTATTATGTTTTCGAGTTTTGTTACCCAACGCAAATTTTCGGGTCTGTTATCCTGCTTATTTGTGTTTATATGATCCACAACATATTCCCTTGCAGGAGCTTCCCCATGAAAGGCTGTTGCCACGATTCTATGAACTCGTACCCCTGCGACAAGTAAATACCCAGTATTTTTATCCACATTTCCAAAAGTCCATTCATTATCAAGCTTTCGCTTTCTTCCTGTACTTCGAGGATATCGCATTACAGCACCATTGTCACGAACTGAATAAATTTCATCTTCATATACACAATCTTTTTCACATGTAAAATTATCTATATTTTTGCTAGTCATTATTTTGTCTCCTTGCTCGGAAATATTTTTTCAAATTCCGCTTCGTACTTTGCTTTTTCTTCATCAGACCAAGAAGATGTATTTCCTGAATACCGAATTGGAATTTTCCATTCATCAGACTCTTCAATAATTGAATCGAATAACGAATCTGAAGAACTTATTTTTATTTCTTCATAACATAAAAACAAATAAGCTTTTTTATCAGCTTCCATTTTTGCAAGAAACAAATTATTGCCGCTTCCAACAAAAAAATGTTCGCCAACTTTTATGGATAAATCATAACGACCTGTTTTTGGATTTTTAGCCGTAAACCCAATAGGAGGTTTTAAAGAAATCTCATATAGATTATCAGAACTTTCAAAATCAAATCCTTGATATGCAGCAGGATGATAAAGAGGCTCCCCAAATCCAAGATTATGTGATTTTTCTGCTACAATATTCGATAAGTTTTGTTTAAAAAACTGTATTTTTTCTTTTGAAGAAAGCCTGACATTATTTTTTCTCTCTATTTTTTGAAAGCAAGCATTAAATTCGTTAGAGCCACTCTTATAAATGTTATCAAATAATATATGGGCAAATTTTAAATCTGTCTTAGAAGTATTTTTTAATTCACTCCAATTTTCAAAATCAGCCATCTTTGCAATAAGATGCTGTGCATTCATAAGGGTAAAATTAAAATCAGGTTTATCATCTGGAATTTCATAATCAAAAAAGATATTTTCGATGTCGAAAAATTTTGGATTGTACTGCCAGACTTTTTCTTCTTGGTTAAAGAAGCGGGTTTTGAAATCTTTTAAAAGATTTTTTGCTTGAAGTTTAAAATAATCAATATGTTCCATAATGTTTTCTCCTTAAAAACATTTGTTTTTGAGTCGAGTCTTTGTCTTTTTTTTGGCTCATACCCTTTATGACAAAAACTTGGCATTAAGGATAAAACATTATTATGTGGCATGATAAAATCTTCGCATGAGCAGCTAGCGTTACCACCCGCTACATTTAATATACGAAGTTTTCTTTCACTTGTCAACTTTTTTATCAGATATTTTTTATGCAACAAATGCATCACACAAAAACATCTTCCCAGCAACAAAAACGTGGCACACGCTAAGATTGTCTCTTCCCCTTCACCAGCTCCGGCACCACCTCGGCGAGAATTATTGCGAAAAAAATAAGGCCGCAGCCAAGCAGCATGCGCGGAGTAACGGCTTCGTGCAAAAGCAGGGTGCTAAAAAGAACACCAAAAAGCGACTCAAGCGAAAGGAAAAGCGATGCCAGTGCCGGAGCAACATACTTTAGCCCCACGTTCTGAAGAACAAAGCAGACAAGCGTGCTCAAAAGCCCCAGATAAAAAACAGAAAGCAGCACGCGGGCATTCGTAAAGATTTCAAGCGGAAATGCACCGTCCATGAATGGGGCACAAATCCAGCCAAGAAAAGCCGCCACCGCAAACTGCAAGACGGTAAGCAAAAGGGGATCGTCATAGGCATTAAAATGCGACGTGAACAAAATATGCAGGGCGTAAAAAATACCGCAGGAAAGAGTAAGCACATCCCCCTTGTTCATGCTAAGAATATTGCCCTCGTTCTTAAGGGCCAAAAGCCCAATCCCGCTAACAGACATAAGAGCAGCCACAAAAACATACCAGCTGGGACGCTTCCTAAAAAGTGGCCATGCAAAAAGCGGAACCAAAACAACATAGACTGTAGTAAGAAAGGCATTCTTCCCTGCCGTAGTGAACTTGCAGCCAATAGTCTGCAAAAGATAAGCCATAAACAAAAAGAAGCCCAAAAGCATTCCGCGCATAAAGGTCTTTTTTGTAAGCCCAAGAAGCCTCTTATGCAGCAAAAGGCCAAGGCAGAAAGCCGCAATAGAAAACCTAAAGGCAATCATCCAGACAGGCCCAATATAGTCAAGGCTGTCCTTTACCACAACAAATGCAAATCCCCAAATACAAGCGCAAAGCACAAGCCCCACGCTGCAAAAAGCACCCAAACTCTTTTTTGTCATGCAATACTTTTACCAAAAAAACAGCCTTTATACAATCGATTTTTGATTAACCATCCATTCAAAACCGCATATAACTCATGGTTAAAGATTCCCGCATCAAGTGCGGGAATGACAATTTTTTTTACACGCCAACTGTCCATTGCCGGGTTAAGCCCACCAATGACAGTTTGTTTTTTTTACACCATAAATCCTAGCCCCGATTGGAAGGGCGGCGGAGCCGGCCACCGCAACGAAGTGAGGAGGCTGGAGCGATAGCGGAACCCTGGAAAGCGGGTAAAAATTGCTTCCTTGCAATTTTTTCCCGTCAGTTTTCTTCGAAAACTGACCGGCTCTGTTTGCAAACAGGCAACGCCCCATCCGTGGGGCTACTTGTTTGCGAGGGGGAAAAATTGCAAGCAGTTTAACCAACAATGTTGCTCCAGAAGAGAATTCAGAAAAAAATTTAGCCTTCTACCAGTTTTGCAACCAATTCGGAGAGCAGGGGCACCAGCTGTTTTTTGCGGGAAACTACGTCCTTTAGGTAATAGGTGTGCTCTTCGGTTTTGGGGAAGCCCAGGATGCTTTCAAAAGACGGTTCGGAGGCTATTAGCATTATGCTGCTTAGCTGGGTTATGTCCGTTACCAAAAGGGCGTGGAAGAGTTTTCCGCCGGCACGTCTGCTTGCTTCCAGGTCTGCAAAGAATTCGTCCTTGCGCTTTAGCACTTCGCCGGGGTCGTCCACTTCTATTTGGCTTACGCTGTACTTTATTTTGCCGTCCTCGTATTCCTTTAGGTCCTGGCCAATTACGTCGCTTGCGCTGCGTCCGCCTATTTTGCTTCCGTGGCGGATTATATCGCTGCCAAGTTCCTTTATGTCCAGCTCCGTTATGCTGCTAAGATACTGGGCAGTTGCTACGTCGTATTCAGTCGTGGTTGCTGACTGGAGTATTAGGGTGTCGCTTAGGATTCCGCATAAAAGCAGGCTTGCTATGTCTTTTGGAATTGAGACGTGGTTTTCGCGGTAGAGGTTTGCTATTATTGTGCTTGTTGAACCCACCGGCTTGTTGATGAGCGTTATTGGGTAGCGGGTGGAGAAGGTGTTGATTCTGTGGTGGTCTATTATTTCCTGGATTACGTAGTGCTCTACCCCTTCTATTGCCTGGCGGGCTTCGTTGTGGTCTACCAAAATTACCTGTATGTTTGCTTCTGACAAGAGGTCGCTTTCGCTAAGGGTTCCGATTACCTTGTTGTTGGCATCTATTACCGGCAGGCAGCGGGCTGTGCTTTCTGCAAGCAGGGGGCGGATTTTCTGTACGGTTTCGTCTTGGCGTACGGGTTTTGCCTTGGAGTCTGCCATTGCGCTTACCGGGGATGAAAATTCTATTAGCATGGCGGTGGTTGCGGTTGAATCATGCCCCGAAATTATTGAGACGCGGTTCTTTTTGGCAAGTTCGCGCAGTTCTTTGTTTATTATGTAGTCCCTTGTTACGATTAGGGCTTTTACTTTTGCCTCTATGCAAAGCCTTTGTATGTCTTCGCGGTCGCCTGTGATTACGATTATGTTTTCGCTTTTGCGTGCTTCCAGGAGCTTTTTGAATGTTGGCACGTCGTCGTCTGCAATCATTATGAAGCAGTTAAAGTATGTGTCCGGGTCAAATTCCACGATTGGGGTGGCGTTTAGCGTTTTTTCTATTAGGCGCAGGCTTGCAAGGAAGATGTCACCGCGGTTGGGGTTAAGGAGCTTGTAGGAATTTAGGGCAAAGGCGTTGTAGTTTAGGACACCCTTGTAGAGACCCTTTTCGTCCACGATGGGTAATATGGAAGAATTTGTGCCCATCATTTTGTCTACTGCCTTGCAAAGGGAAACGTCCTCTTTTACGGATTCGTAGTTGGTATTCATGTAGAATTCCACTTTGGGAATCAGGTCTGCCATGTAAAGCGGGGGTTTTATCTTGAACCTTTTAAGGATGTATTCAGTCTGCGGGGAAAGGTGGCCGGCACGGGCTGCAATGTATTCGGGATGACCCAAAAGCTGCTTGAGCCTTGCGTAGGAAATGGCTGCAACGATGGAGTCTGTGTCGGGATTTCTATGTCCAATGATGTAAACTTTCTTTGTCATGATGTTTTATTATACCACAAGTGTGCATTTCGTGCTATAATGGGGAGAAGAACACGTTAGTCTGTTTTGTGCTCCACGTCCAGAAAAATCTTTGGAGGCGGGTCCCAGTAACGGAAAAAATCAAGGAATCCTCCCTAAAGGGTCCCTCCTTGCTTTTTTCCTACGTCCCACCTCCAAAGCTTTTTCTTCCCGCTCCGCACAAAACAGACTAACGTAACTTCAAAAAATAAATTGGGACTTTAATATGACAACTAACAACGAAAGCGCTGGTACTTACGAAGTACGTGACTATATAAAATGGGACAACAAATACGCCATCGGCATTCCCGGAATAGATGCCCAGCACAAGAGGCTTATAGAACTCTGCAACGAAACATACAAAAAACTCATGCAGGGAGGCTCATCTTCCGAATCTGGAGCATGGAAGCCCCCGGTCAAGGAAGCGCTTACAGAATGTGTGGACTACGCAATAATACACTTTGGCACGGAAGAAAAGCTCATGGCAGAGGCAAACTACCCCGACCTGCCTAGGCACAAGAAGGAACACGACAAGTTTACCCGCAAGGTACAGAAGGACTTTGAAGGCTTTGACGAAATGACCTTTACCAATGCGCTGCTGTTTGTAAAATTCCTCTACGACTGGATTCTTTCCCACGTAGCCCACGAAGACAAGCTGATTGCAAACTTCATTCAAAAATAGCCGCATCCAGTGGATGGGCATCCTGTGGATTGTCATTCAAAGAATGCCCATCTTGTGGCTCACCCCTCAGAGAACGATCATCCTGCGAATGGTCATTCCGCGAACGCTCATCCAGTGGGGTGCCATTCCACGAATGGTCAGTCTGCGAATGGTCATCTAAAGGAACCCCTTCCAAAGCCCCACTTCCTTGGCCGACTGATTTTTTTAGCATACCGTGCTCCAGAAAGCTAAAATAGGAGTCCTGGGTTATTATTATGTGGTCAAGAACCGTTATGCCCAGAACCTCCCCAGCAAGAAGCAGCCTCGAAGTTACATTCATGTCCTCCCGGCTTGGCAGGCACTTTCCAAAGGGATGATTGTGGCAGCATATTATGCCCGAAGCATTCACCCTTACCGCATGGTTAAAAACTTCCCTTGGGTGAACCATTGTCCGCTTGGAAGTCCCAACGGAAACAACGTGCTCTTCTATTATTTCCCGGCTGCCGTTTAGGGCAATGCTAACAAAATGCTCCCTCTGCTCCAGGGAAAAATGCTTTACATAGGGAAGAATGTCCAGCGGGCTTGTAATAACACTCTTTAGGTAGCAGTTTCGCCTTCTGCCAATCTCCACCGCCGCCGCCAAAGCAAGAGCCTTAGCGTAGCCAATACCGTCTATTAGGGTAAGGCGTTCCACCAAATCTTCGGGGTTACTGGTGTTTATAACCTTCATCGCCTTGTGGGCAAGCTGCTCAACCGGGCACTCCCTGGTTCCCTTGTTAAGAATCAGCATAAGAAGCTCTTCGTCGCTTGGGTAGCCCAGCCCCCGCTCTATCGTAAGCTCTCGGATATCCGGCTTTGTCTTTTGCGCTGCATAAAATTCATTTTCCATCACTTATATATGTGCCCTGAATTTTCAAAAACTAACAAGTTTGCGCAATTTTTTTTTATTTTTCTTTTGGACGGTAGCCCTACTTGCTCTACCATTCTATATCTTGGCTAACTCGACCGCCCATGCCCTTCGTCACCGCCCTTCCACCCTTCGCTAACGCTCATTGCCGCTGCGCGTCAACTTCGGGGTTCCACGGCGGCGTACGTTTATCCGAGGTTGCCAATTCCACCCGAACCACGGTTGGTGAGCTATGTCGAACCACGGTTGGTGAGTCCTTCGACAGGCTCAGTAACCACCCGTCGAACCGCCAAGTACAGAAAGGACATCCTTTGCAAGCTCAAAGCGTTCAAGCGTAAAGTCGCATGAATATATTTTGTGTTCCTTTCCGTCTTTTTTGCCAAAAACAAGGAGAAGGTCGTTCTGGTCAGTAAGAATGGCCGTTCCCTTTGCAATGCCCATCACTGCCTTTGCTGCGGCAAAAGCCTTTCCCTCCGCGGCAGAACTTCCACCGCCAGATTCACCGTCCAAAGAAATGTTTGCAAACGGTTCGCCATGGTTCACAGGAAGCGGAGCCTCCAGCGGTATCTGAACGTAATCAGAAAGGCTTTCACTACTGCCAAAGCGTCCAAAGCGGGCGCGCCGCCTCCTGTAGCGCCTAATCTCTGCACCGTCAAGCTTAAGCGCCAAAAGCTTCTCCTTAGCATCGGCATCCGTAAAGTCAACCAACCACTTCATGTCGCGTACATTGAGTATTATAGAAAAAACTATGAGCGCAAGAAAAAGCGCAAGAACTGCAAGGACCATGTATTCCACCATTCCACTCTAGCACGCATTTTTTGCTCTTGCAAGAGTACTGTTATATCTGAAAAAAAATTCCCTAAAGTATACTTTAGGGAATGGGATTGACTAATCCCATTAACCGAAGTCTTGCTGCGCTCGTTTTCGTTTTTTATAAATTTGTAACGGAGGTAAAATAAGTGGAATTGGGCGAACTAGCTAAGCATATTGCAAAGTTACGCGATGCTGATGTGACAAACAAATTTGCCGACGAAATTGCGAGCCTTGAATCCTGCCTAAAAAATACAGATGAAAAAGGCTATGAAGTGATTAATGAAGAACTAAACCGGCTTGCAAAGAGAATAAAAGAAGAGAGCATAATAGAATCGGAGGAAAGAAATGAAACTGAATGTTAAGAGAATTTGCATATTTTTGGCTTTGATGCTGATTGCGGGAAGCGTGTTCGGACAGGATATTCTACGTCAACAAAGAATCGGACAATATGAAATTTCTGTTGTGCAACTGTCATCCGGTAGCTATGCGATTAGCATTATTGATAAAAACACTCGTAATATCTACGGAATCAAGGGGGAGGGTAAAAGCAATGCAATGCAATTCTACAATGTTATATGTAATTCTACTTCTGATGAGATTCGAAATTTCATCAGAAGTACTAGATGGGAGTATGATGACGTTCACGGTTTTTATCTGTATGGGGGAAATGGATATTGACATTTCCACAATTCTGCTGAGAGATTTTTTTACACTTACTTGCTAACCAGTAAAGAGCCATGGAGGGCGACTTAGTATCTCGGAGATTTTTATAAAATCTCCGATCCCGAAAAAAATCCAAGGAGGGATTTTTTTCGGGCAAGTCCTACGCCGCTGTGTAGGAGTGCGAAGCTTTGCTGACGGTGCATGTCCATGAGCACGGTCGAAAGGCCGAGACCCTGGTTCTTGCAACAAAGTTCCAAGCGGGAGCGGTGCGCACAGGCACGGACGGTCGAATTAGCCAAAGAGTAAAATGGCAGACAAGCAGGACTTTTGCATCCCCAAGCGCGGCAGGGATTGGAGGGGCGGCGTAGCCGTTGCCGCTGGGTGAGCGCAGTCGAACCCCGGCAATGGAGCGGGAGCGGAACCCCGGAAAGCCCACACAAATGGCCACCTTGCCATTTTTTGTCAGTTTTTACACGGCCCTTCGACAGGGCTCAGGGACCGAAC
Organism: Treponema sp. UBA6988; assembly: GCA_002448445.1. Lineage (GTDB taxonomy): Bacteria > Spirochaetota > Spirochaetia > Treponematales > Treponemataceae > Treponema_D. Next base: position 15,949 of record DJYC01000023.1, on the reverse strand, counting down.
TTCAAGTAAAGTCAATGGCGCTACATGTTAAGCAAAAGAAAAATGGCAAGATGTTCTTTTTGCAACAAATTCGAAAACATACAAAAGCGCCGCAAAATCACCGTCCAAAAGACAACTATCAATTATCCGCTACTTTCAATTCCCCACACATTGCCCAGAGTTAAAAAATTCAATATAATGCTTCTATTGACTATCTAGTGTAAGGAGTTATCCAATGGCAGAAAAAGTTGCGGACACTATGCATCCGCTTGCAAAAAATCCAAACTGGAAGGGACGCAGGGGCCCTGTAGTTCTTGTTATTATGGACGGCGTAGGCTACGGCAAGTACGAAGAAGGAGACGCCGTAAAAGCTTCCAAGATGAAATACCTTGACTGGTTCACGGCAAACTGCCCCCACACAAAACTCAAAGCCCACGGAACAGCAGTTGGCCTTCCTTCAGACGACGACATGGGAAACAGCGAAGTTGGCCACAACGCAATGGGCTGCGGACGCGTATTTGCACAGGGCGCAAAACTCGTAGGAGAATCAATTACAAGCGGCACTTTGTATGAAGGCGCAACCTGGAAAAAACTGGTAAAGAACGTAAAGGACAAGAATTCAACATTCCACTTTATTGGCCTTGTTTCTGACGGCAACGTTCACAGCCACATAGACCACCTCAAGGGCATGGTTCAGCAGGCAAACAAAGAAGGAATCAAGAAAATCCGCGTACATGCACTTTTGGACGGACGCGACGTTCCACCAACAAGCGCACTCGAATACATTACACCACTCGAAGAATTCCTTGCATCTTTTAAGGACGCAGACTACCGCATTGCATCGGGCGGCGGACGCATGTACATGACAATGGACCGCTACAACGCAGACTGGAGCATGGTTCAGCGCGGTTGGTACGCCCACGTTCTTGGAGAAGGACGCCAGTTTGCAAGCGCAACAGAGGCAATCAAGACCTACCGCAAGGAAAACCCGGACGTTCTTGACCAGGACATGCACGAATTTGTAATCGCAGAAGGCGGAAAGCCAGTTGGAACAATCCAAGACGGCGACAGCGTAATCTACTTTAACTTCCGCGGCGACCGCGCACTTGAAATTTCCGCTGCATTCGAGGGAGACTCTTCCTTTGACAAGTTCGACAGAAAACGCGTTCCAGCAGTAGAATACGCAGGAATGATGGAATACGACGGCGACAACCACAAGCCAGCCCAGTACCTTGTTAACCCGCCAAGCATTGACCGCACCATGGGTGAATACCTTACAAAGAGCGGCGTACACCTTATGGCAATTTCCGAAACCCAGAAGTACGGCCACGTAACCTACTTCTTTAACGGAAACCGCCCCGGCGAATTTGACAAGAACCTTGAAACCTACGAGGAAGTCCCAAGCGACGTAGTTCCTTTTGAGCAGCGCCCATGGATGAAGTGTGCAGAAATCACCGACAAGGTAATCGATGCAATCAAGAGCGGCAAGTACGACCACATCCGCCTTAACTACCCCAACGGAGACATGGTTGGCCACACAGGCGTATTCAATGCCGTTGTATGCTCAATGGAAGGAATGGACCTGCAGCTTGGAAGGCTCAAGGCTGCAATCGAAGAAGCTGGCGGAATCATGTGCATCACCGCTGACCACGGCAACAGTGACGACATGTACGAGCACAAAAAGGACGGCTCTGTAGCAAAAGACGCAAACGGCGAACCAAAGGCAAAGACAAGCCACAGCCTTAACCCGGTACCAAGCATCATCTACGACCCTGAATACAAGGGCGAATACGACACCGAGCACCTTAACGAAGGACTTGGCATTTCTTCTTGGCCTGCAACCCTCATGACACTCATGGGCTTTGTACCGCCAACAGACTACGACAAGTCAATCATCAACTTAAAGTAGTGCCTATTAAAGCAGTACTCAGCTAAAAACAAAAAGGCCTGTCAGGAAACAGAAGCTATCTTCATTCCCGACAGGCTTTTTTTATTCGCGCGGAAGGGTTGAATACCCCGCCCCTTGGGGCGGAATAAGGGTATTCAACCCTGACTGCAATACCTTTTAAGAACAACGCACACCTCGTTGGTTCGCGTAAGGATGTTTTGATACAGGGGGATTCGTTTTATGAGGAACTCATACCCCGTAGCTTGCTGCGGGGTGCGTTGATTTTTTTGGACGGTGCTTTTTTTAGTTCGTCCATGCATTCATTGGCTATAATCGGCTACCATGCCTATGCGCCACCGCCGTTCCGCCCTTCCCTAACGGTCATCCCGCCCTTACGGCCGGGACTAACGGGGCTCCATGGCGGCGTAGGTTCTTTTAAATAGCCGCCAAAAGCAGACAAGCCGTCATCCCAAACTAACAAAACTGTCATCCCGAACAGAAAAGCTGTCATCCCGAACTTGATTCGGGATCTGTAAAACCGCCCCCCACTTACACCGCCGCCAAACCGCGGTCAATATCTTCTATAATATCCTCAATATTTTCCAGACCGCAGCTAAAGCGCACCATGCCACCGTCAATTCCAGCCGCAACAAGCTGCTCGTCCGTAAGCTGGCGGTGGGTTGCACTAGCCGGATGAAGAACACAAGTGCGGATGTCCGCAACATGAACCTCGTCCGTGGCAAGTTTTAGCGCATCCATAAAACGCATAGCCGCATCACGGCCACCCTTTATGCTAATAGTAACAACACCGCTTGCGCCAAGCGGAAGATACTTCTTTGCAAGCTCATGATACTTGTCTCCCTCAAGCCCCGGATACTGAACGGAAGCAATCTTTGGAGAAGCCTTAAAATGCTTTGCAACCGCAAGTGCATTGGCGCAGTAAAGCGGTATTCTGGCAGAAAGAGTTTCAAGCCCCAGGTTCAAAAGGAATGCGCTGTGTGCAGCAGGGTAACATCCAAAGTCCCTCATCAGCTGGGTGCGTGCCTTTACAATATAAGCCGCCTTTCCAAAAGACTCAATGTAGTTAAGACCGTGGTAGCTTGGATCCGGCTCAACAATATCCGCAAAAAAGCCTGTCTTCTTGTTTGCAGCAACCCAGTCAAAGTTGCCCGAATCAACAATTGCACCGCCACCCTGAACCGCATGGCCGTCCATGTATTTTGTAGTCGAATGGGTAACAATGTCGCAGCCCCATTCAAATGGACGGCAAAGAACCGGAGTTGCAAAAGTATTGTCCACAATCAGAGGCACATTCTTTGAGTGTGCAACCTTGGCCCATTTTTCAAAATCAAAAACACCAAGGGCCGGGTTTGCAATCGTCTCTCCAAAAACAAGCTTTGTGTTTGGCTTAAAAGCCTTTGCAATCTCTTCTTCCGAAGCGTCTTCCTTAACCCAAATGCACTCAATGCCAAGCTTCTTAAAGGTAAAGTTAAAAAGGTTCACCGTTCCGCCGTAAATACAGCTGCTGGCAATAAAACTGTCTCCCGCAGAACAAAGGTTAAGAACCGCCAGCATGTTTGCAGCCTGACCGCTGGAAGTAAGCATGCAGCCAACGCCGCCTTCCATATCCGCAATCTTTTTTTCTACCGCATCGCAAGTTGGGTTTGCAAAACGCGAATACATAAATTCCGTGGGCTTGTCAAAAAGAGCCGCCACGTGGTCGCAGGAATCAAACTTGTATGTCGTAGACTGAACAATCGGCACAACGCGCGGCTCACCGTTCTTTGGCTCATATCCAGAATGAAGGCATTTTGTCTCAATTTTCATAATCTATCCTCTAGAGTTATAGTTTTTTTCTATAGTACAACTTTTTCAATCTTATGAAAATACTCATAAATCCGCTTTGGGCTTCACTACCAGGAAAATCTGGCTGAAAATCCATGGTGCGCGGTAATAGGTATTGAAGTCGCTACGCTCCTTCCGCGCAAATGGATTTTCATCCATATTTTCCTTCCCGTTACGCCCAAAGCTAATTTCATATAGTTGTTAGATTTTCTTGCGGCAGTTTTTTTTGCTAAGGGCTTTCCGCCCTTCGCCTATTCGGCTCATACCGCCTGCGGCGGTACTAAAGGGGCTCCAATCCCTGCCGTGCCTGCTTGGTAAAGCAAATCGCACAAACTGCAAACAGAATATTCCTATTTCTTCAACTCTTCCATGGCCACATCCATTGCAGAGAAAAAACTTTAAATCAATATTTTCTCTACCTTGACAATATAGATTTTTTAGCTAAAAACTAGTATATTAGTATAGGAGGTTAACTATGGCTAGACAAATCAGAGAAACACCTATCTTATTTGGTGAAGATGGCAAACGCTTTGAAGAAAAAATGCGGAATGCTAAATGTACTATAACTCCAGAACAGTATGCTATTATGTATTCCCATTATAAGTCGGTTTTAGCAAGCCTTGAAAGGGGTGAAATTGCAAGAAAAACCCGCTTAGCTCAGAAGACTGGAGCAATAGCAAAGTGATTTTAGATTTCTTTGAGCAATTCGACATTCAGAAATTTGAAAGTGACATACCAACAGATGAATTTGACTGTGGCGATGAAGATTTAAATGATTTTATAAAGAATGAAGTTCAGTTTTACAAGAAACAGTTAATTGCTATGCCGTATGTTGTCGTTGAAAAAGGTAAAACAGACAAAGTATTAGCATATTTTACACTTTCAAATGACAAAATTGCAGTCACGGATTTTGCGTCAAATAATCAATTCAATAAGTTTAAAAAGAAAAACTTCAATAAGGAAAAATATTTAAGAAGCTATCCCTCCGTAAAAATTGGCAGACTTGGAATTTCTAAAGAATTGCATGGAGTAGGAATCGGCACAAATATAATCGACTTTATAAAACTTTATTTCCTAGAAGATAACAAAACTGGTTGCCGTTTTATTACCGTTGACGCCTATAATGCAGCCGTTCCATTTTATGAAAAAAACGGATTCGAATTCCTTGTAAAAAAGGATGAAACCCCTACGCAACTTATGTATTTCGATTTAATGAGTCTAATGCAGTATTAAATAACAAAAGCTATTAAAAAAACGCGATAAAAACAGTTTAAACTCTTGCGGTAGTTTTCTTGCTAAAGGCAGAGCAATGAAGATTACATTCCCCAAAGCCCTGCCCCAATTTTAAGCTACATTATTCAAATGCAGAAATCATAGGCTTTTCGTCTTTTCCGTGGATTATGCGCTTAATGTAGTTTGCGGTGATGCGGGCTACAAGAGGCGAAAGGGAAAGGACTCCTATAAGGTTTGGAATCATCATAAGGCCGTTGAAGGTGTCGCTAAGGTCCCAGGCAAGGTCAAGCTTCATGATGCAGCCAAAGAAAATCATGGCAACAAAGAGCCCCTTGTAGATGAACTGGGACTTTTCGCCAAAGATGTACTGCCATGCAGTTGCACCGTAGTGGCTCCAGCCCAAGGTTGTGGAAAAGGCAAAAAGAAGGATTGCAATGGCAATGAACTTTGAACCGCCTGAACCAAAGACTGTTCCAAAGGCTTCTCCTACAAGGCCAGCCCCTGCACTCTTGGCAATGACAGCACCGCTTTCCAAATCAACGCAGCCGGAAGAAAGGACAACAAGGGCTGTCAAAGTACAGACGATTATTGTATCTGCAAAGACTTCAAAGATTCCCCACATTCCCTGCTGAACAGGTTCCTTTACGTTGGAGCTTGAATGAACCATTACGGAAGAACCAAGGCCAGCCTCGTTACTAAAAGCACCGCGCTTAAAGCCCCAGGTTATAGCCTTCTGAATCCCGTAGCCAACAAGTCCGCCACCAGCCGCACGCAGGGCAAATGCTCCCTTGAATATAGAAGCAAAGACCTGTGGAACTACAGCTGCATTAGAAAGGATTACCACAAGGGCACCAATGATATACAAAAGTGCCATAAAAGGAACAAGCTTTTCAGAAACACTTGCAACGCGCTTTAGACCGCCAAGGATAACCAAGGCCGCAATAATAACAAGTACAATTCCAGTAACCCAGGCAGGCACGCTGAATGCGCTGGTCATATTTCCCGCAATGGAGTTAACCTGGCTCATGTTTCCAATGCCAAAGCTTGCCAAAAGGCAGAAGAGGCAGAAAAGGAAGGCAAGAACGCAGCCAATTTTCTTCATGCCTTTGTAGCCGCCAAGTCCATCCTTTAAGTAGTACATTGCACCGCCGCGCCATTCGCCAGTGGCACTCTTTCTTCTAAAGTATATGCCAAGCACGTTTTCCGAATAATTTGTCATCATGCCGAATATGGCCATAACCCACATCCAGAATATTGCTCCGGGTCCACCGGCGATTATTGCAGTTGCAACGCCAACAATATTGCCGGTTCCAATCGTGGCAGCCATAGCCGTGCAAAGGCTCTGAAACTGCGAGATAGCCTTATTGTCTTTTGCAGTATGAGCCGTTATGTGGCGGTCAGTAAAAATAGCGCCAATTGTCTTTTTAATCCAATGGGCAAAGTGCGTAAACTGAAAGCCCTTGTTCACAAGGGTCATGATTATTCCGGCCGCAAAAAGCAATACAATTCCGAAAACACCCCAAACAACGCCGTTAACCGCGCCGTTCACCTTTGCTATGACATCAATCATAAGCACCTCCGCATAAAAAAAAGGCACAGAATTATGACAAGTTTTATGACATGTCATAACGCTGCGCCTTTGCTACTATGGATAGTATTGCATAAAAATGCAATCTTGTCTACTTGGGCTCTTTAGGGCAAACCTATGAAAATCAATTTTTACAATATTTTCTTATGCAAAGCAACCGGAAATCAGTTTTGGGCTCCACTCCCAGAAAAAATTGATTTCCGTACAGGCCTTTGCTACCAGCCCCAAGAATTGTTCTGGTCACTGACATTTTTTGTATATGGGGAATCCCTAAAGGAATAGTAAACCTTTGTTACGCCTGAATGGTCGGGGTTTGTAAAGGTGTTTCCGCTAAAGTCTATGTTGCGGCACTTGTTAAAGACAATTACCGCCTGGTGCGTCCCGTAGCCCGTGTTCTTTCCGGTGTTGCCTGTAAACCTTACGTTCTGAACCCAGCCCAAGTTTGCCTTGTAGCCGCCGCAGTGCCATACACCGTGGTCAAAGTTTTCTATATAGTTACCTTCAATTAAAATATCGCCGGTAGAATAGTTTTCGCTTATTGGAACCTGCTCGGCGCCAGTGCTGAATCCTGTCTCGCCATCGTAAAGGCGGTTGTTCCTAATTATTATGTGCTGACCACCGTCGCAGTAGATGCTTCCTGCCGTAGCATTGGGGGAGACGCAGTTTTTTACAGTGTTGCCGTAGATGTAAATGTAGCGGGCAAAGTCTTTTGAAGGCTCATCGCAGTAACCGTAGTTTCCGCCAACGTCTATGCCTATGTTGCCGGTTGTGTCAATCGTGTTGCTTATAAGGTTTACGTATTCAACGTTTGCGGTTACGGTAAGGCATTCAGCCCAGCCTGTTGCCATGTTGCTAAAAGAGTTGTTGCTGATGAATATGTCGTGGATGGTATCTGTGGTGGAATTTCCGTAGACAATAATTCCGTTTGTTGTGCCGTGGTTTGTCGGTTCCGTTGTCTTTAGGTTTGTAAAGGTGCAGTGGTCTATTACTATGTGGTTTGCAGGAGGATACACTCCTATGCCGCCACCACCGTTTTTTGTATTCACATGGTCTTTAAAAGTAAGGTGTTCAATCTTTAGGTAGGAGCAATTTTCTATTTTAAGGATTTTGTTGTTGTTTTCACTGATTTCCTCGCCAGAAAGGGAAGCCCCGCTTGCCCCTTTGATTGTTATGTAGTTGCCGGCGTTTCCATGAATGGAAGAAAGTTTTATTCTTTCTGAATTTTTGAATGTTCCCTGTATTACAAGGGTGTCGCCCGGCTGCAAAGCTCTTGCTGCCACCGCAAAGGTCTTGAATGGACTTGAACTTGTGCCGCTTCCTTCACTTGAAGCACTTGCAGAAATATACAAGGTCCTTCCGCTGCAAGGAACGCTTGGACTAGAAAGATCTCCCATGTAGCCGGTTAGACTTCCGTCCAAAACTGGAATGGTAAATTCAAAGTCTTCATCACCACCGCCACCAGAGCCGCATCCTGTTACAAGGGGAAGAAAAAACAAAGCAGACGTTACAAGTGCCAGCAAATTCTTCTTAGAAAACAACTTATCCGCTTCTTTTATAAAATTTAAAAACTGAAAATCTCTCATGACACTTTTATACTAAAGCGACATGAAAAATACAACACATTTTTTTAGTAGAAAAAACCTTAAAAATTGCATAAAGCGGACACAGGGAAATCAGTTTTGGGCTCCACTAGCAGCAAAATATGGACAAAAAAATACCGGACGGCACACACCATCCGGTATCTGTTAAAGGTCATTCAGCTTATTTGTTTGTGATAAGCAAAGTCTTTGAATCAAGCTTGAGGTCTGAATCAATAGCACCCTTCTTGCCCATCTTAAGGATTTTTACCTGAGTTCCGGTTGCCTTAGAAGCAACAAGGTGAACTACTGCGGTAAAATAAGGAAGGATAGCCTTTGGAGCCTGAGCTTCAAGGTCTTCGCTGTCAGAAGTTGCGCTAATCCAAACCTTTACCTTTGCAGCCTTTGCATAGCTTGCAACAGACTGGATGTCGTTTTCCTTTACCTTTGCAAAGTCAACGCCGTCAATTACAACGCCAGCAACACCAATTCCGCCAGCCTTGAGAGCGTTAAGAGTGTTAACAACCTTTTCCAGGTTAAAGTTGTCCTGGTTAAAGTTAAGGATTGTGCGGTTGCGGTTAAGCTGTTCCTTTACGTCTGCTGCGTTAGGAAGAGGCTTCTTCTTGGAGATTTCGTTAAAGATTCCATCGTACCAAGAAATTACGTTGTCTGACTTCTGGTCAAAAGAAACGTGAACAAGCTGCTTGTTGTTCAGAAGGGTGTCCATACCAAACTGTACAAGAACAGATGTCTTTCCCAAACCTTTCTTTGAAGTCAAAAGACCAAGCTCACCAGCCTTAAGACCTCCGTTTGCAACTTCGTCAAAAGCGCGGACTGGGCTGCGTTCAAAAAGTTCCTGTTTAGCCATTGCTTACTCCTTATTTGCCAGCCTGCTCAGCCTTGCGTTTTTCCTGATACTTCTTCATCAGTTCTTCTGCAACAGCGTTAGGCACCTTTGCGTACTTTTCAAATTCCATTGTAAATTCTGCCTTACCCTGTGTTGAAGAGCGGAGAATTGTAGAGAATCCGAACATTTCAGAAAGAGGAACTTCAGCGTTTACCGTAGAAGTGTTGTTTTCATCTGTTGAATCAATGATAACACCACGTCTCTGGTTGATAAGGCCGAACATGTTACCCTGGAATTCTGTAGGACCTGCAATCTGTACCTTCATGATAGGTTCAAGAATTGCTGGCTTTGCCTTCTGGTAGCCTTCGCGGAAAGCAAACAAAGCTGCTGTCTGGAATGCCTGGTCAGAAGAGTCAACTGGGTGATACTGACCATCGTTGATTGTCATCTTTACGCCAACAACCGGTGCACCGATGAGGGAGCCCTTTTCCATAGCCTTTCTAAAGCCCTTGTCGCAAGAAGGGATGTATTCGTTAGGAATAGCACCACCCTTGATTGAGTCAACAAATTCGTAGTCCTTGTCTGCAAGTGGTTCCATAAAGCCTGCTACGCGACCGTACTGACCGGAACCACCAGTCTGCTTCTTGTGTGTGTAGTTGAATTCTGCCCGCTGTGTAATAGATTCGCGGTAAGCTACTTCCGGCTGTGAAACTTCTACTTCGCACTTGTATTCGCGCTTCATGCGTTCTACGTAAACTGCAAGGTGGAGCTCACCCATACCCTTGATGATTGTCTGGTTTGATTCAGGGTCAACATAGGTCTGGAAAGTCGGGTCTTCCTTTGTAAAGCGGTTAAGAGCCTTTGCCATGTTTGCAGCATCAGACTTGTTCTTTGGTGTGATAGCTTCGGAAATAACTGGATTCGGAACGTACATTGACTGCATTGTGTAGTTTAGTCCGCCACCGCAGAATGTATCACCGGAAGCACAGTCAACGCCGAACAAAGCGATAATGTCGCCCGGCATACCTTCGTTAATGTCTTCCATTGCAGCTGCGTTCATACGGACAATGCGTCCAACCTTGAACTTCTTCTGTGCGCGTGTGTTAAAGAGTTCATCACCCTTAACAATCTTACCCTGGTAGATACGAGTGTAAGTAAGCTGGCCATACTGACCGTCATCAAGCTTGAATGCCAAAGCAACACAAGGCTTGTCTGCAGTGTTGAAGATTTCAACCTGAGCTTCGTTGTTGTCGCGGTCAAGAGCATAGTTGTGAACTTCTGTTGGATTAGGCAGGTAGCGCTCAACAGCATCCAAAACTGGCTGGATACCCTTGTTCATGTGTGCGGAACCGCAGAATACGCCAACAAACTGTTCTGCAAGAGTTCCCTTGCGGATAGCTTCAATAACCTTTGCGTCTTCTACATCATCGTAGCCCTTTTCCATGATTTCTTCCATAAGGGCATCATCAAACATGGAAGCTGCATCGAGGAGCTGCTCACGCTTTTCCTTTGCCTGATCAAGGAGTTCAGCAGGAATTTCTGCAACGCGAACTTCTTCACCGTCGTGGCCTTCAAAGTAGTATGCCTTCATAGCGATAAGGTCTACTACACCCTGGAGCTTGTCTTCAAGTCCAATCGGGATTTCCATCATATATGCGTTAAGACCGAGTTTCTCGCGGAGCTGCTGGCATACGCGGATTGGGTTTGCACCCTGGCGGTCACACTTGTTAACAAATGCAATGCGGGGTACATGATAGCGCTTAAGCTGGCGGTCTACAGTAATTGACTGGGACTGAACGCCTGCAACAGCACAAAGAATCATGATAGCACCGTCAAGAACGCGGAGTGAGCGCTCTACTTCTACGGTAAAGTCTACGTGGCCTGGGGTGTCGATCAAGTTGATCGTGATGTCCTTCCACTGAACCTGTGTAGCAGCTGACTGGATTGTGATTCCGCGTTCGCGCTCCAAGTCCATTGAATCCATTACAGCGCCTACACCGTCTTTTCCATGAACTTCATGAATCTGGTGAATCTTGTTGCAGTAAAACAAAATACGTTCAGATGTAGTTGTTTTACCTGAGTCAATGTGGGCACTGATACCGATATTACGAACTTTAGTAATATCAAAAGCCATATTGTCTACCTCTCAAAAAAGAATTCATAAGTAACAATCCGCGAAAAAAAGCCAATTTCGCATAATGTATATTATTATCGCATTACTTTACTAGAAATAACCAGAAAATTCAATAGGCAAAGCAGATTTTAATGGTATTTTCCGACAAAACTTTACTGAATTTCGCTGGAAAAAGAAAATTTCGCATTCACACAAAGGGACTGCCCCCTAAAGCTCACCGCCAAAGACGAATCAATTTTTTCGCCATTCAATTTTCCTTCCATTATATTGCAAGTCGCACCGCCACCCAAAGAAAGCGAAAAGTCATCAGGAAAAACTTCCGGCCGCAAAGAAAACTTTAGAGAAAGCGTGTCCTTTTCCCCTGCCCTCTTTGCAGAAAGAGACATGGACGAGCGAAAGAAATCAAAATTCTGCTTCCAGGAAAGCCCCGCCTTGTAAACACCCTCCTTTTCAGCCTCAAATTCTCCGCTTGCGTACAAAGAAAAAGCCGCCCTGCCCCGGTTCAAGGAAAGATCCGCCCTAAGCAAATCACGCTCCCTGCCCTCCCCTTCAGCAGAAGAGCCAGAAGAAGCAGAAGCTGCCCCGTAAACAGTCCGCCTAAAGGAAGCCCCGCCACGCAAAAGAGACTCCCTAACATAAAAAGCATGTGAAGCGCAGCCAAAAAACTGCCTTGCAACATCAGGAGCAGAACCGCTTGCAGTAATCAGCCCAGAGTCTGCGCCATAAAAGCCACCGGAAAAAGAAGTAAGCCCAAGCTTAGAAGGAAGGTCAAAGCCGTCCACCGTCCTAAACCAGCGGTAAAAGCCACCGGAAGGATTCTGGTTTGCCCCAAAGACGGACGAAGACTTTGCAAAAGGAAGCTTAAGGTTTAAAACCCCGCAACAAGCAGCATAATTCTGCTCTTTATAAGGAAGACTTTTGCTAAACCAAGAAGAAGAGTATTCCCTGCCATGGGTAAAAGCCCCCGCCGCAAGAGCTGCCTCCAAAAGACAGCCCTTTGCAAATTCAAACGGAAGGCTAAGGCTAAGCGCCCGGCTCTCATCATTAGAATACATGGCGCAAAGTTCCGGCTTAAAAGAAGAGTTCCCCACCCCCAGGCTTGCAAACAAAGCCTCTTCCCTCTGGGCGGAAGAAAGAGACGGCATGGACACCCCCACATCCCCCTTTGCAAAAGAAACGCCCCTAAGCGAACTGCCCCCGGAAAGCAAGGGACTTTTAAAAAGAGAAATTGCATGCGAAAAAGAAAGCGTTCCCAAAGCAGCCCTTGCCCTAAGAGGAAAAGCACTTGGACTCTGAGCCAAAATCCCCCAGCGCTTAACAGCCTGACCTTTTACACAAGAAAAGCCTCCGTCAAACTCCTGCCTAAGCTCACTAGAAGTCTGCAAAGGAAGCCCGGCACCTGCAAAAAGAGAAAGCCCCGTAAAGTCAAGCCTTACCCCGCCGTCAAATTTGTACCTGGCATCCCCTTCTTTTTTGCCAAAAGACTTATCCATCTTTGCGGCAGAAGAAAGCACAGCCCCTTTAAAAACTCCCTTCTTCTTTGCCGCAGAACGGGCAGGAGGACTTTTAGGCACAACTTTCTGAACCGCATTCCTAAGCAGAGCAGAAGATGCCGAATTTGCAAATGCAGACAGAGGCACAAAGGGCAAAATAAAAGCCAGCAGAAAAATGCGGCCATTGCAAAAAAGTTTTTTGTTCATACCTATTAATTAGCCGTAAAAATTCAAAAACTGACACATTTGCGTAATTTTTTTTATTTTATTTTTTAATTTTGCGGCACTTGCCTTTAAAGACCGCAATTTTCTCCGCTGCCCAAAGTGGATTTTGTGTGGCGCTTCCGGGGTTCCGCGGGGCCCTACCCGCTCCATTGCTACCGCAACGAGTTGCAAGCAACTCGCCCCTACAGTGCCTGCCGTGCTTTTTTATGCTGCCAGTTGGCATTGGAGCACAGAAACCTTTAGGGAATCCCATAAAATGCATAGCTTTGCAGAAAAAAAGTTAGCAGACACAAGCGCGGCAGGTGCTGGAGGGGCGGTTGGTTAAAAAT
>DJYC01000023.1:0-2706 GCA_002448445.1 Treponema sp. UBA6988 | reverse complement strand
AATGGAGCCGAAAGGCGGAACCCCGCAAGTACCACACAAGGGGCATGTCTTGCAGCAAAGAAGTTTTGGCGGAAAAAAGCCAAGCGCCGCAAAAAAAAAGAAGAAATTCACCTTGAATTCTGCAATTTTCCTTTGCAAAGCCTTGCAAACTTTTGAAAAATTTACTAAACTATGCAAACTTTACATGGCATGAAAGCCCGTAGACCGCGTCTGGTACAGGGGAAAATCAATCAAGAAACGGTTTTGTTTTTTCATTATGCGGTTCCAAGGCAATTCATGCAGCGCAAAATGCGCATGGGGAAAACATAATGGAAGAATCTACTCTCTCACAGGAAGCGGAAGTTTCTACATCCCTTCCACAGGACGCGGCTGTACAGTCCGCTGATCAGAATGTTTCCGAAGCAGTTGCCACGGAAAACTCAGAAGAAAAATCACAGTCAAAGACAGAATCCTCTGTTCCGGCAGCAGAAGAAATTACCGACGAAGCAGAAGACGAAACAATTCACTTTGAAGACCTTGGCCTGGACGAAATTACACTGGAAGCAATCCGCAAGAAGGGTTTCCGCGTACCGTCTCCAATCCAGGTGCTTGCAATACCCCGCCTCTTGAACGGAGATGCAAACGTTATTGCACGCGCCCGCACCGGTACCGGTAAGACAGCCGCATTCGGACTGCCGCTTGTTCAGACCCTCCGCGAAGAAAGCGACCACGTAAGGGCCATCATCCTTGAACCAACCCGCGAACTTGCCATGCAGACCTGTACAGAAATGGCTTCGTTCACAACAGGACGCTGCCCGCGCACTGCCGTAGTTTACGGTGGAGCTTCCATGGGCGAACAGATGCGTTCCCTCCGCCGCGGTGTAGAAATCGTAGTTGGCACACCGGGACGCGTACAGGACCTTATGGACCGCGGTGTTCTTGACATTAGCAAGATTGACTACTTTATCCTTGACGAAGGCGACGAAATGCTGGACATGGGATTTGTTGACGACATTGAAAACATTTTCTCTGCCGCAAACCCAGACTGCCGCGTTCTCCTATTTAGCGCAACAGTTCCCCAGCCAATTCTTAAGATTGCCCAGAAGTTCATGGGTGACTACGAAATCGTAGAAGAAGAAGGCCACGAAGAAGAGCCGCTCCTAATCGAACAGAAATACTGGCTTCTGCGCCAGAACGAAAAGATTGAGGCACTTGTACGCCTTATAGACATCTCTCCAGACTTTTACGGTCTTGTATTCGTACAGAGAAAGTCAGACGCAGACATGCTGAACAAGGTGCTTGACGAAAAGGGCTACCAGGTTGCAGCACTCCACGGAGACATTCCACAGGCCCAGCGTGAAAAAATCCTTGCCCGTTTCCGCGCAAAGAAGACACGCATTCTTGTTGCTACAGACGTTGCAGCCCGCGGAATTGACATTGGCGGTTTGACCCACGTAATCAACTACGAGCTTCCATTTGACGCAGCAACTTATGTCCACAGAATTGGACGTACAGGACGCGCCGGTGCAGAAGGAATGGCTGTTACATTTGTCCGTCCCGAAGAAGCAAGACGCAAGCTCAACTTCCTCCGCAATGCGGTAAAGCGTATGGCAAAGGGAGAGATGCAGGAAGGAACAATTCCTTCCATAGAAGAAGTCCTTAACGCAAAAAAGCAGCGCCTCTTTGAAGAAGTAAAAGAACAGATCGGCCTTGGCGAGCACGATGCAGAAGCAAAAAAGGCAGATGAAGATGACGATTCAGAAAAGACGATTGGCGAACAGTGGAAGGAAGGAGCAGAAGCTTCCGCAGAAGAAAAATCAGCTCCACACCTCCGCAAGGGCGACCCAATTTTTGACAAGCTTGCAGAAGAAATCTGTAGCGGTCAGAACCCTCAGGACGTTGTAGCATCGCTTTTGGCAGCAACATACGGAAAAGAGCTTAGCGTAAAGCGCTACAGCAAAATAGGCACAAGCCTTGCAGGACGCGCAGACAGAGACCGCGGGGAACGCGGTGGACGCGAAAGAGAGCGCGGCGGAAGAGACAGAGACCGTGGCTTTAGAGGCGGACGCGAAAGAGACGGAATTTCAGTCTCAGAAAACCAGATACGCCTTTTTGTTCAGCTTGGCTGGAAAGACAGGTACGATCCACGCCGTGTGGCAGAATTCTTTAGCGACCTTGTTGGCGTACAGAACAGGCAGGTGGACGACATAGACATGGCAGAAAGATTCTGCCTTGTTACCCTTCCAAAAGAAGCTGGAGAACGCGCACTTGACCTTTCCAAGATGGACACTTCACTTCCACACATGCACGTAGACTCAAAGTCCGTTCAGGGCGGAGACAGCTACGGCGATGACTTTGGTGGAAGAAGCGGACGTTCACGCAGAGGCCGCAGAGGTGGACGCGACAGGGACCGCGACGGTGGTTTTGGACGCGAAAGAAGGTTCGGCGGAGACCGCTATGCAGTTGCCCGTGGTGATGATGACGACTGGGGACGCGCAGACCGTGGCAGAGGATTCAGCTCAAGGGCAAAAGGCGGAAGCCACACTCGTCCTGGAATCCACACTGCAACCCAGCGTTCAGGTGGCGGCATGGCAGCTCTTTACAAGAAGGGCGGAGCTGACGAATACTAAGAAAATGATTCCAAGGGAGTTCCCTTGAACCCCTAACTTTGGAGGGGAGGAAACCACTCAGAGTCCGAAGCCCGTTGTTTCCTCCCCTCCAAACCAC
>DJYC01000101.1 GCA_002448445.1 Treponema sp. UBA6988 | reverse complement strand
TAGTCTATGTTTTTTTATTTTGAAATATTATTTTTCAATGTCAAATTCTATGCGGCAATTTTTCCAGCTGTTGTTTTCATCTGTCGGCAAGGAAAGTTTGTTTGCCCCTCCCCTGCCGGCTGCATTAATCCTTGAGCGGGGAATTCCCCTTTGCACCAATTCCTCCATTACTGTTTCTGCGCGTCCCTGGGTAAGCGGCAAAGTTTCGTTTATGTTTGATTCTGTCGTATCCTCCAAGTTATTTTCAAATGCCGTTATGGTTATGACAGAATCAGGAAATTCGGCAAGCTTTGCGGCTATTACATCCAGTATGTAGGTGTTAAACAAAATTTGTTCCTCTGTTCCTGATTTTAGCTCAGGGCGACCCGATGAAAATTGCAGCGAGTTGACGGCAAACCTCCACCTTTTGTTATGTTGAACAGTTTCCATAAGGATGCCGCTTGTGAAATTTGCGGAGGCTATAACCTGATTTTGCCCGCTAGTTTTTTCATCTTGTGCAGACGGAACTATTTTTAGTATCATGGCGTAATCGTTGACGGAATAAATCTCTGAGCCAGTGTCTGTAGACCCAGACCAGATAATTTTTTTTGGTAGCCTTTGGTTTTTGCCGGAAAATGTTTTTATGACAAAGCCCCTCTGGTCAATGATAGCCAGCTGCCATGAAGAAACTTTTTGCGAGCCGCCCTTATAAATTATGGTTATGACCAACTCATCGTCTGCCCCGTCTCCATCAGGGGAAAATGCATCCTGCGTATTGAGTCCCAAGTCTGCCGACAGTTCTTTTGCGGCAAGAGTTTGCAGGGAGACTGCAGCGCATATAAAGATAAAAGCGAATCTCTTCCAAAAGTTCATAGAATGATTATCGGCAGTTTTAGAAAAAATTTGCATGTAATGAAAAATCTTGTAAGCAGGAAAAAGCGCGGCAGGCACTGGAGGGGCGAGTTGCTTGCAACTCGTTGCGCCAGCAATGGAGGCCGGATGGCCGGAACCCCGAAAGCGCCACACAAAATGCATGGAAGGCAGCATGAAAAACCTTCGGATACAAATTTAAGCGCCGCAATAGAAAATTTAAAAGGCTATTGACAAAAGGTTATTTTTTTGGTAGTATTATTTTACTTCTTTAATGAAGGATGGGCTATTAGCTCAGTCGGTAGAGCAACGCCCTTTTAAGGCGTGGGTCTGCAGTTCGAATCTGCAATAGCTCATAAAAAAGGCTGCCAAAGGATTTTCCCGGCAGCCTTTTTATTTTCTGTATGCATTTACCCTACGGTAGCAAAGAATGCCTACCGTGCGAATCAAACGCCCTCTTTTGCATTGGCGGCGGCCCCGTTGTTTTCCTTCCATCCGATTAGCTCACTTTTTGAAGAACTGAAGACGATGGCGACTTTGTGAACGGAAGTATCAGTGCCCGCATATTTTGCCGCAAATTTTTTCTCCTCGATTCTTGCAAATGCATCGGCTTCCACATCTTCCAGAGCAATGCCCTTGTCCATCTTTATCTCAAAAATATAGGCATGTTTTCCGGCTTCCACCACGATGTCGTTATGGTTTCCGGCAAGGGATGAGCCGCTGTAAAACACAAATCCAGTAAGCATTAGCAGGGAATGGAATGCAATCAGATAAACAGTTTCTGCATCCTCCTTTTTTCTCTGTATGAGCTGAACGTTCTTGACAGACTCCCTGTAGCGTGCAACAAAGCCGGATACATCCCCGTTTGTCAGGCAGGCTCTAATCAGGGCAATTTCTGCACCGTACTTGCTGGTTGTTCCTACGCTTGTATAATAGGGCAGAAGGTTTTTGAGGAATCCGTCTCTCACCTCTCCGTTCGGAAGGCCTAGCTCAAACAAGTTGTTGTCTTTGTCATAGGCCCTTATCGTCAGATACCCGCTTTGGAAAATAACGGAAACAAGATCGTCTTCGGTCCACTTGTAATCCATTATTGTATCCGCATCAACACAAATGCCCTCAAGAATTCCAAAGAAATCAAATTTTGAATTCTGAAGGATTTTTATTAGCATGGAAGGAACTCCGGTCTGGAACCAGAATGAAAGCATGTCCTGAGAAGAAAGCGCATTAAGGACACTGAACGGGTTATAGAGTTTTTCTCCGTTTTTGCAGAAACAATATCCTGAATATTTTTTTGCAAAAAGCCTAATGAAAGTTTCATAAGGCAGATTATTTGCCTTTGCAAGCTCGCTAAGCTCCTCTCCGAAGTTTGATGCAAGTTCTTCCTGGGTAAAAGCGCACAGGGAATTAAAGCCGGCATACAGGGAAATATCCTTCTGTTTGTTTGAGCCGTTGAATACGTTCACGCTTGCAAATTTTGAGATGCCTGTTACAAAAACAAATTTTAAATAGTAGTCGTTGCCGTTGAGTGCACTGTAAAAATTCCTTAGGACCTCGCGGTTGTGGCTTTCCTCCGGGCTGAACATTGCGTCCAGTATTGGCTTGTCGTAATCATCAATAAGTACGACGACGGGTTTCCCGCTTGTTTCGTAGGCTCGCTGTATGATGTATTCAAAGCGTTTTGCATACGTTGTCCTCTCTTCGTGCTTTCCGTAGCGCTGCTCTTGCTCCGCCAGGAATGTATTGATTGTGACTTCAAGCGTACCTTCTGTGGAATATACGTCTGTTGAAAAATCTATCTTGAGGACAGTATACTCCTGCCACTCCTCTTCAAGCTTTTCTATCTTGAGTCCCTCAAACAAATCCTTTCGGCCCTTAAAATAAGCTTCTATTACAGAAAGCAAAAGAGTCTTTCCAAAGCAGCGTGGCCTTGCAAAAAAATACGAGCTCCCGCTGTGAACCAAGTTATAGATAATGTCCGTCTTGTCCACATAAAGGTAGCCCTCTTCCCTTAGCTTTTCAAAGTCCTGTATGCCAACCGGCAACTTTCTTTTTAAATCCATTTTTATCTCCTGTCAAAATTGTCTGCCCTATGCCAGGCGAGTGGTACAGGCTTGCACACTGTGAGCTATCGCAATGAGCGGCACACCCTAAACCCAATGCTGTCGTTCCCCAGATCTTCCGGGTTCCTGCTGTAAATAGAAAAAGCCGTATCGCTTCCGTTTTCCGACCGCCTGTAGGTAATGCGGCATTCGTCAACATTGCCGGTTTTTCTTGATGCAGAGTTTGCCCAGCAGCCGCCCTTCAGGACATAGCCTGAGCCAAAGCTGCTTCCCTTTGGATTATCGGCAAAACCCGCCTTGAATTCACCGTAAATGTCGGAGCACCACTCCCACACGTTTCCGCTCATGTCATAAATGCCCCAGGCGTTTGGCTCAAGCGATGCTGTCTTTTGCGGCGAGATTCTCTTTTCCCGGACACTTGCAACGGCAACCTTATCTATGCTGCTACCCCCGGAATACAGGGAGAACTCCTCCCCTGCCCTTGCGGCATATTCCCATTCAGCCTCGGTCGGAAGCCGGTAACCGTTAGCGCTCATGTTAACTGTTACATTTCCAGTTCCTCCTAGCGAGTCTGCATTCAAGCCGGAATAACATGGTTCAAGTCCCGCCAGTTCGCTAAGCATATTGCAGAATCTTGCTGCCCTGTACCAGCTTATCCTTTCCGCAGGATAGCCGCTTCCCCTTTGCATGCTTGGGTTTTCTCTGGTGACAGCCTCGTAAAGCCACTGGGGAACTTCTATGGACATAATCTCAAACGAATCAACCTTGACCTGGTGTGCGGGAAATTCGTTGACGTCAAATTTGTTTGACCCCATAGTAAAAAGGCCGCCCCTTATGTGGACAAAATATTTTTCAAATTCCCTTTCGATTGTATATGAATCCGAATTGTTGATGGCAGAAACAAGCTTCCTGTTGCCAGAAAAAAATTTGCTGCGCGATTCCATAAGGGCATCTTTTGGCATTCCCGATGTAAGTGAACGCGGTGGCGCAATAGATACGGAAGCCATGCCCCTGACGCATGAATCCTGCAAGAGGGATTGGCATTCCCCAAAATGGAGATAGAGCGATGAAACAGAAACCAAAGCCTTTCCCTGATGAATCAATTCAGCCACATTCTCTGGAACATCGCGGAATGAATAGTTGCTGCCCTTTCCTATCCTCTGCAGTCCTCCGCTAAAAAGGACGCTGCCTCTTAGGTCAACGATGTCATAGGAAACCTCATACAGGGTTTTTCCTGATTCGCAGCAATAGGAAGCAACGCTGTCTCCGTTTTTAAAACGGGCAAGAAGAACTCCCGATGAATTTGCCGCAGAAAAATTTTCTTCCGATGAATATATGGAACTCGAAGGCCACCTTTCAGGAACATTCCTCCAGGCAGGGCTGTAGGATTTTTTTAACCCTGCCTCCATCGCTTCTTTCATGTAAAGGAATTTTCTCCCTGGCCTCCAGTCAACTGACATTGCATAGTCAACATTTCCGCCGGGACGCTCCTGCCCCACCCGGACAAGCGGCCCTTTTCCGGAATACCTGGCATAATTTTCCATCGGGCAATTTTTGCTCCAATACAGTTCAAAGTCTTTGAGTGCGGAAACCCATGCTTCACGAATCTGGGTAGAGTCATTCTTTTCACTTGTTCCCGGAGCTCCGCTTGTAAATGCATTTTGAATAAGAGAATACTCATAATACCAGTCTGATGAAAAATTCCCGCTTTCAAGACCTTCCTGCATCTTGTCATATTCCACAGCCATCCTATGCGGAAAATTTTCCTGGCAGAATGTTTTTTGACTGCCCAGTGCAAGAAACGCAAAAAGCGGCATAAAAATTTTTTTTGCTTTAACCATATTTATCCCGCTTTTATTATATATGACAATTTACAGAGGTTCAAGCCATGCAAGGTTGGGATGCAAAATGCATTTTAAGTTGCTTTTGCTCTTTAGGACGGCCATCCTGCCTCTCCTACACAGCGGCATAAGTCCTCACCCTATACGCTAATGCTCACGCTGCTTCCGCCGGACTTTGCCTTTGTAACAACAATCTGCCTGTCTATTCTTTGCCTTAGCTCCTCAACGTGAGAAATGATACCGACAAGCTTGTTGCCCGAAGAAACGGATGTAAGAGTGTCCACAGCCATCTTAAGTACGTCCGAACTTAACGAGCCGAATCCCTCGTCTATGAACATGGAGTCAAGGTGTATACCGCCCGCCCATGTCTGTATCGCATCGGAAAGCCCCAGAGCCAGCGACAGCGACGCAAGGAACTGTTCCCCGCCGGAAAGTGTCTTTGCATCCCTGCAGGATCCGCCCCAGTGGTCGCGCACTTCAAGCTCCAATCCTTTTGAGTCGGAAAGATTTTCCGCCTTGCGGAGAAATTCATATTGCCCGCCGCTCATCTTCATGAAGCGAAGAGAAGCAAAGTGGATGATTCTTTCAAAATAGGAGGCCTGAACAAATGTTTCAAGCTTAACCTTACTTTTCCCGCTTATCCTTCCGCATGCTGTTTCATACAGGGAATTCTTCCAGACGAATTCCTCTTCCTTTTTCCTGTACTGCTCAAGATTCTTTCTTATTCCGTCAAGAGCCGCAGCATTTGCCCGTAGCTTATGATTAAGGGCTTCTATAGCTTCTTCAGTCCGCTTTTTTTCCTCCATCTTTCTCCCTAGCTTTTCCTGCTCTTCTTCAAGCGAATATTTTGCTTGGGATTCAAGCTGCCGTTCAAGATTCAGAACAGCTCCGTCCGCCTCAGATTTTCTTTGGCTGCAGTCGTTATAACGGATTCTGCTATCTTCAATTTCTTTTTTGATTCTTCCTATTTCACAGGAAAGAAAAGAAAGCCGTTCCCCCGCCACATCCTTGCTTTTGTATTCAAGGGTAGCCTGCATCTCTTTTATGCGGATTTTTTTCTGCCCGCAAACAGCCTTTTTTTCCGTAAGAATGTTCTTTTTTTCAGAAATATCTGCCCTCAGATTCTCCAGCATTGCCTCTTCTTCGGGAAGGGAAATTTCAAGCTCTCTCTTCATTGCCGCCCTGCCCTTCTCTTCCCTTATCTTGCTTTCGCATTCCCGGTATTCTTCCCGCATCTCGCCAAGAACGCGTTCAAGTTTTTCTGCAGTATCCCCGTCAAGGGGAATCCCGCACCTGCTTTCATCAAGCCCCTGCCTTATGAAGGCAACCTTTTCCTCAAGCTTGCTTTTTATGCCCGCGCACTCAAGGCTCCTTTCGTTAGCCTCCGCAGAATATTTTTCCTTCTGCATTTGCAAGTCTTCAAGCTGTTCTTTGGAAGGTACGCTATCCATTTTTTTTGCAGGGGATGGGTGAAGCAAGGAGCCGCATACAGGGCACGGCTTGTTTTCTTCAAGAGAGGATGCCAGAAGCCCTGCCTGACCGTCAAGGAGCATCCTGTGCTTGAGGCTGTATTCTCTCTCAAGGTCGCGGGCTTTGTCAGCCGCCTCGACATATTCCCGCTGCACAAGACAAAGCTTCTCCTCGCAGGTTTCCTTTTCCTGGATAGATTTTTTTATGGATGCAAGGACTACGCCCCTGTTTTTAAGGGCCTCTGCCTTTGACTCAAGCTCAATCCTGTTTTTTTCACAGTCCTGAAGTTCCCTTAGTTTTGCCCTGCTGACTTCATTTTTTTCCGCAAGAAAATTAATCTCCTTCTCAAGGTTTCCCCGCGCTTCATCCAGTTCCTCAACAGAGGCCTCAAGCCCTGAAACCACCACCTCCATTTCATACAGGCGGTCATAGTCATCCATCTTTTCTTCAAGGGAAAGCCTCTCCGCTTCCAGCCCTTCTTTCTCTGCTTCCCTTCCCTCTGCCGCCTTAAGCTCCATTCCGGCATTCTCCAGCGCTGCCGCCATTTTTTTGGCCAATTTCCTTGCCTCAGCAAGATCTTCCTTTGCCTTTTTGTATACAGCCGCCTTTTCTACTCTTGCATTTTGGACACCCAGCTCATCCTGAAGGGAGGAATTTTCCTCCTTGAGCTTGGCAAGTTTTTCGGTATCGGAGACATTCATCGATTCAATCAGCTCTATGTCCCCGTCTCCGACAAGGCCATTTTTCTGCCTGGCCGACTCGACGGCTTCTCCGCCTCCTACGATTCCAGACAGGTATTGCTCTATTGAGGCCTGGTATTTTTTTAGAGAATCATTCACCCCGGAAATGTCTCTGGAAAGCTCTGCCTGTATCCTGTCATAAAGCGAAGTATCAAAAAGGCTGCGTAATATTTTCTGCCTGTCTGCCGTATCCGAAAATATGAGCTTCTGAAAATCCCCCTGTGCAATCATTGCTATCTGCATGAACTGACTCCGGTCAATTTTCAGCAGTGCGGTTATTTCCGCCGTAACGCTAGTGCTGCCTGAGACAACACTTCCGTCTGGCCTTGTGAGTTCCGCATCGGCATTCTGGAATGTCGTTCCCCCTCCCCTCCTTGCCCTGCGCTCATACCGGGGATTCCGCCTGACCTTGTAGACATTCCCCTTGTATTCAAATTCAAGCTCAACAAATGTCGGGGTATCAAGGTCTGCATAAACAGACCTCAGCATCTGCTCGGTACGGTAATTCCCGCTCGCCTCCCCGTAAAGCGCAAATACTATCGCATCGAACACGGATGTTTTTCCTGCCCCGGTGTCCCCCGTAATAAGAAAAATCCCCTGCTTCCCGAGTTTAGAAAAATCAATGCACTCTTTCTTGCAGTATGGCCCGAATCCACAGACTGTAACTTTCAGCGGCCTCATTCGCCCCCCCTGAGCCGGTCTATCATCTCGGCAAGATATTTTTTCTGCATGTCGCTGATGTGCCTTGCATTCTGTTGTTCATAAAGCTTGTCAAAAAGATCGAGCGGTGACATTCCCTTTACTTCATCCAAATTTTCTATATGCGCGCTTAGCCTGGTCCTTGTATTGTCATACTCAACGCTCATCAGGTTGGGAAACAGGTTCCTGAGCTTTTCGCTCCCGCTTGGTACTTCCTCCTCATCCGTCAGCGTGACTCCGACATAGTCATTGGCATCAAAGGCTTTTTTTTCCGCCATACCGCAGACCTCCGAAAAAGTTCCCCTGAGCATCCTCATGTCATGCAGGGGTACGAGAGGAATTTCATCAACAGTAACGCTTCCTTTCCGTGCCATGGTAACCAGCGTAAGTGACTTTTTGTGGCTGCATTCGGAGAAGGAGTATTTCAGCGGAGTGCCGCTGTAGCGAAGGCTTTCCCGCCCTATCTTCTGGGGACCGTGTATGTGCCCGAGCGCTACGTAGTCAAAGCCGTCAAAAATTTCTGCGGAAACGTTGTCCAGTCCGCCAACGCTCACCTCCTCGGAATCAGACCTCTGCGCCCCGGTAACAAACTGGTGGGCAACAAGAACATTCCTCTTGGCAGGGTCCATGCCCATGCTCCTGACACAGCATCCAACGGCCTTTTCATACGTGCCTATTTCCTCTTCGGGGAAGAACCTCCTTACCGACGAGGGCCTTACAAATGGCAGCATGTAAAAGAACACATCCCCGTATTCATCGGAAAGTGCTACCGGCTCAGTATCCGGGCAGAAGGGATGGGCAAAATGTATTCCGCTTTTTTTCATCAGTTCGGACCCGAACGAAAACCTTACGGCTGAATCATGGTTTCCGCTCACGGCAAGGACTCTGACCCCCTTTCTGCTTACGTCCTCAAGGAAGTCTTCAAAAAGCTGGACCGCATCTTCTGGCGGAACCGCCTTGTCATATATGTCTCCCGCGATTACAAGGGCGTCAGGCTTCTCCCGCCCGACGGCATCAACAATAGCAGAGAGTATGTGCCTCTGATCCTCCAGCATAGAAAAGCCGTTAACGGTTTTCCCCAGGTGCAAATCTGCCGTGTGAATAAATTTCATGTCTCAAAAACTGAACCTTCAGTCTCCTCTAAAAAATTTCCGCCCGGATAAAAATTCATTTCAAATCAGATGTGCCTTGCAACATATCCGGTAAATGCATCCCTGCTAAGGGGCTTTGAATAGAAGAAGCCCTGCACAAGGTCGCAGTCCATGCCGCGCAGCATCTCAACCTGATCTTCAGTCTCCACACCTTCGCATACCGTAAGCTTTCCCAGCTTGCGGACCATGTTTATGGTTTCCGAAAGTATGATGAAGGAATCCCTCGAAGTCTGGGCCTGCCTCAGGAACCGCTGGTCAAATTTTATCACATCCACGGGAATTTCCGAAAGCATGTTAAGCGAAGATTCCCCGGACCCAAAATCATCCATGTTTACCCGGAACCCCTCCCCCCGCAGAAGTTCCGTCAGCTGTATGAGCATCTTGTCGCTTGCCCCTGCAAACCGCTCGACTATCTCGAGTTCTATGCATTCAGGTGAAATGGAATACTGCCTAAATTTGTTCGTAAAAGTAGAAACGAACCTTGCCGGGTTCTGGTGCAGCCTGGAGACGTTAACGCTTATCGGCACGACCGGCCTTCCCTGCCTGACCTGCTCCTGCTGGTATTCAAAGACCTTCTGGTATACAAAAAAGTCAAGTTTCGAAACATACCCGTTCTGCTCAAAGACCGGAATGAACAGGGATGGGCTTACAAATCCATGAACGCTGCTGTTCCACCTGACAAGGGCCTCTGCCCCCTTGACCTTTCCGTCCGCAAGGCTTATCTTGGGCTGGAAAACCACAAAGAATTCGTTCCGCTCAAAGGCCTCTTCTATGCTCCTCTCTATGTCCAGAACAATCTCGCGCCTCTTCTTTATCTGCTCGTCGAACACCGTAAAATTGGAATAGAATCCCGTCCCGCTTACCTTGCGTGCATAGTTGGCCCTGCTGAGAAGCTCCCCCGCCGTGTCCGCATCCTTTCCGCTGAATGCACACCCTCCACGTATCACCCCAGGAAAGCCCCCGCCGGATAGGGCTGCCTGAACCGCCCTCATCAGGTGCTGCATGTGCCTGGAATCCTCCGCCATGTTGTCCCCGGCCCCATGCATGATGTAGAAGCTGTCTGCAAAGCCCCTTGCAAGAACGGCCCCGTTCCCCCTGTTCAGCCTCTGAAGCTCCCTTGCAATGCACACAAGCACCCTGTCACCGTACTCGCTGGAATTCGTCTGGTTTATCATGGAGAAATTCCTTATGTTCAGTTCCGCAACGACGTACCTTTTTCCTGGGTTCAGTACGAGCGCCTTGTTCGCCACGTGCAGGAATCCGTCGTTGTTCAAAAGCCCGGTCAGTCTGTCCTCGTAACTGCTGTGCCTTATCCTCCTGTCCCTGAGCACCAGCCAGACCATTATCATAGCAAAAATCCCGGCACATATGGAAATCATTATCTTCAGGAGCCTGAGCTTGAACCTCACCCTGGCAGGCCTGACCTTCTCGTAAAGCCCCCTGCTGTTCATCAGCTCCGAATAGTAGAAATGCGGCAACTGGTACATGGTCTTGTCTATGATGGAGGCCACTATGGCGGAGGCATTCCTTTCCCCGTCGGTGACCCTCACCCCCAGGCATACCGGTACCGAAAAAAGGTTGTCCCCCTGCCCCTTCAGCCCCGGATAGTTGTTTATGTCGTTCATGCGCTGCAGGAAATAGTCATCGACAAGGGCCGCGTCAAATTCCCCCCGCTGAGTCATCTCAAGACACTTGTCCACGCTCTCGAGCACCTTGCAGTCAAACGGAATGCATATGTCCCTAAAGAAGGGAAGGAGCTTAACTATGTCCCCCGTAACCGCAAAGCGGGGCCTACCCCCGGATTCATGCCCCTCCCCTCCCCGCATCAGAGACTCCCAGGAAAGCCCCCTTGTGCACAGAAGCCTTACGCTCATAACCCTGACCGGATTCGTGAACACAAGCCCCCTGTGGATTGACTCCCTGCTCCTGACAGTCATGAAGATACCCTCTCCGCCGTAGCCTCCCTCACCGCCATCCGCAGTCCCGAACGAGAACTCCAGCCCCGAATAGTCAGCCACCTTGCCCCAGAATTCCCTGCTCACATCCTCCAGGGCACCAATTCCCTCCGAATCATCTATAATGGTAACAGTTTGTCTTTTTAGGATGAATTCCCTTTCCGCCTCCGTAAAATTATCGTAGCTGTAGGTCGGAACCCCGTAAATCCTGGAGAATACGTCGTAGCGGAAGAAATAGTTTTCCCTGAGCAGCGTGTTCAGCGCGGCATCCATTTCCGCCTTGAGGGCCGCGTCCACGCATGCAAAGTATACCTGGTAGCAGGCCAGGTTGTAGACGGACTTTTCCCTGCTCTCGACTACCGGCCTGGAGCAGTTTGCAACCCTCAGGTCAATCTCGCCGGACTTCATGAGGCCCACCATGTCGGTTCCATAGGGATATGCCTTCTTCCTCAGCCTTACCGAATGCTCCCTTTCAAATGCCTCCAGGTACTTTCCCTGCATGGGGTCTTCCGCCATGTAGCCTACGGTGACACCATCAAGAGCCCCCAGGTTCCCGCTGCTGAACCTTGGGTCCCCCTCGAGCGCAAAAAGCTCCACATACTCGTTCCCCATCGGCACGGAGCTGAACAGGGTGCCTTTCCTTTCCCTCTCCGCCGTGCGCGTAACGTCAAAGGCGAAGTCTATCACCCCGGAATGCAGGGCCGCGTCATAGGACATTTCCTTTACTGGCACCCACTCAAATTCCCATCCGGCAACCTTTCCAAGTCCGTCAAGGTACTGCTCAAGGAACAGCCCGCTCTGAAGGCCGAACCGGTAGGGACTGTAGCGCTCAGGGTCTGGCTCGGGAATGCGCACCACCCTACCCCACGCCGCCACCGGCAGCAGGCACACGAGAATCAGAAATTTCTTCACTTTTTCAACAGGCCCCATGCCCTAATTATAGCACACCTGGTTAAAAATACAAATTATTTTATGGACGCAAGCATCCCCTGCATTCCCCGGGTTTCCCTGCTAAAACCGGCCCCGGTTCCTTTCAAATCCCGGCTTTCCAGGGTTCCGGGGGCCCCCCCCTACCCCCTCCATTGCTCCACTCCGTTCCGCAACCCGCCTTCGGCGGGCCCTTCCAATCCGGCGTAGGCTCCTCCCCTTCCCCTCCTGAAAAGAATTGGTAACAGTTTGTCCGGCATCCATAAAGTAACAGTTTATATTTTCCCTTTTAACAAGTCCGGCAATCCAACGCATCCCTCCCGCGCGAATCATGCCCCTGAGTTTCTTTTTATATGCATATATAATAGAAGAAAACAATACAAACTGTTACTTTTTTCTTTATGCATTCCCTTCTCGTTTAGTAACAGTTTGTCCGGCATTACCCCTTTCAAAATAGTAACACTTTCCCATCCCTTTTCCACAACAGCCTGTGGATTTTCTCCCGCCATGGGTAACAGTTTTCCTTTTCCCTCCTCCTCTGCATCTTATTGTACTGCAAGGTTTTGCAGCCTTCCCCCAAAATCCGGTCACACTTTTCCCTGAGATGGTCACACTTTTTCATTTTTCTTCTATTATATACAATTAGTTTTACAATATATTTGCAATTAGTAATAGTCTCTGTGGAAATGTGCATATCTCACTATAAACTGTTACTATTCACGTCCTGAATACATATTGTCCTGTGCAAGAACTACAAGTCCCGTCTATGATTTCATAGAATATAAAAGTTTTTCCTGGTGATCCATCTTTATAGATTCACAAGAGAAAAATAAAATGCAAATAACTATAGCACCTTTTTAAGACTGTTTTATTATATAATAAGATATGTTTAAGCTTTTTTTCTGCCCCGATTTTTCTACCTGTTTCATTCTACTACAGGAAATACTTTCATACAAGCTATTACGTTTACATTTGAATTCACAAGTCCCTATCCTGCGCATGCTCTGGAAAAAGTTTGTTCAACAAACTTTACTGACTCTGATACTGAAACAACTGCCTTCTCTACACTGTCCCCCAGGAATTTGACATACTCAATAAACATGTTATGAAGTTGTACTTGCTCATCGGAGCATCTTGTTTTAAACTCTATTGCCCAATGATAAAAGTCATGCCGAGCTCATAAGTTTGTTAAACAAACTTTTCTTCGCATCCATTTGAAACTGGCGATTATTGCCATCAGTAAAAAAAATCCTGTCCAATCAGAATGTTTCTACCTCAATTTATTTACAAGCAGGGACTTCACCTATGTATTTACTCATGCAAAAATCTAACCGAGATTACTTGCTGTACGGCTCATTTTACCCAGCGCTGGACCTTGTTGAAATTTGTCGTTTTCATGTATGCCATGTTTTTCAGAACATGCATGGCATATTTCCGGTTGTTGCCTACCGTCGCACAGTATTCGTCTAGAATCTTCGTTTTTTCTTTTTTTCCTTGCGAGAAAATACCGTTTTGCAGTTTCATTCGTCAGTTTCTGTCGTGTCTTCTATTTTGGGCTAGATTTTACTTGATTCAATGCGGCCTATGTACAATTCTTTCCTGTTTCAGGTTTCCGAAAGAATCACACAGCCATTTTTATCTTTCTGCATATGCAAGGCATAATAGAACCGGCTTCTTGCAATTTATTGATTAAAGTTTGGCTGCCAAACTTTTACAATGAGAGTTCAATTTGAAGGACAGGTCTGTCATCAATAAGAATTAATCTAAATTCTCAACCTTTTCTTTTTTTGTTCCACGAAAGGCTCCTATAGTCATATGCGGTGGTATCCTGTTTTTAGTTATATACTGATTTCCTGTAATTTGGGCAATAGAATCAATCGCATCGGAAATGATTTTGTTTGTTGTCGCGTTAAATAAAAGCTGTACGATGCATGTCCTCTAAAATTTTTCATATTCACCGTGTAAAAATTTAGCACAACTTCTGCATTCTTGCAACTTGAAATTGCTAAGATTTTATTCATGCGGAGATTGTGCGTTCGGGTCGTTGATAATTCCGAATGTGGAAGGATTTTTGATAGAATACTGACAGTGGTGATGTGCGGTGTAAGTGTCGGAGAAAACACGATAAGGCGGACGCTCGGAATGATTGATCCGAAAATTTTCCAGCGGCTGTTCATAAAAGGGATTGAAAAAAAATAGAGCTTGGGATCGTACTTGGACAGAAAGAAATCTGCAAAAAATTCACGAAGAAAAAGTGCAGTTAAGTCCTCGCCGTCAAGAACAACTGCAAGACGATGTTCGGGAAAATAAAGGAAGTCTTTTCAGGTGAATTGATAAAAAGCTGCCATATTTTTGAAACTAATGACAAGGGACACGGCAGAATCGAAAAAGAATCTATTACCCTGACACGGAGTAAGCTGGTTTTCAGAATTGAAGGAATGGGAGCCCCTCAAGGCATTTTGCAGGGGAGAAGAAAGTGTCGAATCAAGATATTTCATCTGCTCAATTGCTGATGCCATGGATTTCGTGCAAGCCGTCAGAAGCCACAGGTCGATTGAGAACAACCTCTATTGGTGTCTCGGCGTGATTTTCAAGGAAGACGAGAGCCCAATCCTTGAAAAGAATGCTGCAGAGAACATTGCAATCATAAGGTGCATCATTTACAACAGAATTAAAATGCAGTTAAAACAAAAAGAACAAATCTGTTTTGGCAAGCGTTCCTGCATCACATCTGTCCAAGATAGAATAGGTACTGTTTAAAGTCTGTAATTCGTGGTATAATTAAGCTACAAAATATCATCTCGGGGTTTTGAAGGATGTAAAGAGGTCCTCCATATCCTATGCGAACAGCACAAGAAATCCTGAGGTTTTTGAGAGGCTGTTGAATCGACGAGAAGACAGGAAAGTCCATCGTGATTTTGACTAATGAGTTTTCCGTCAGCTCGGAATAAATCGCAAAGATGTATAGGGCACGATGGAACATAGAGATTTTCTTCAAGACCCTCAAGCAAAACCTTGAGATAGAAAAGTTTTTCGGTGAGTCAGAGAATGCAGTAAAGACGCAAATCTGGATAGCCCAGATTGTTTATCTGCTGTACTTGAGGCTGCTCAATTGACTGCGTTCTCCAGCAAGAATTTTTCAAGTTTTGTCTGTGAATTGTGCGTTTGCATTTTTGACCGCAGGAATCTTTTCGGGTGGTTTTCGGGCTCTCCTCCTGATGAAAAACCTAAGCTTTCCTTAGATTGTATTCAGTGGGAATTAGGACTATGAAATTATATTGGACAGATGTGTTCCTGCATGTATGATGATTACAGGTTAAAAATCATGTTCTCTCATGCGTAAGCCGTGGACAGTTGCTAGCATTGTTCCGAAACCTCAATTCGAAAAACTCATAAAAATTAAACAGGCAGACAAACACTGCAAGGACTTCAATGCATGGCAGCAGTTTGTGACCATAAGCTATGCCAAGGAGCTTGAGAATAATACGCTCAAAGATAACACCCAGTATAAAGGCACAGAGGGTCATAAAACCAATTCAAAACCCATGCCCATTGACTAGACGATTCTGTTTACCGGATTAGAGTCGGGCAGAAAATGTCCGTTACCGCTTAGAATCGTAAAGTCCATAGATGAAAAGACCGGAAATGAAATTACAATTCGACTCTATGAAAATCTTTCTGTAAATTCCTAAAAAGTAGGAACTGTGGTAAAATAAACACAGGAGCCTACTTATGGCAAAAGAAAAACACCACCACACAAAGTCGTAATGACTGAAGGAAAAAGAGCGATAGTCAGGAGCCTTCTTGCCGAATACGACATCAAAGACGCCCATGACATTCAGGAAGCACTGAAAGATCTTCTCGGCAGTACAATCAAAGAAATGATGGAAGCCGAAATGGAAGGCCATCTGGGGTATGAAAAATCAGAGCGCTCTGACAATGATGATTACCGGAACGGATACAAATCAAAGACAGTAAAATCAAGCATCGGTGAAGTTGAGCTTGAAGTTCCTCAGGGCCGAAAGTCAACATTCGAGCCTCAGGTCGTAAAGAAAGACATTTCAGACATCGACCACAAAATCATTTCCTTGTATGCCAAGGGCATGACGAACCGCCAGATTTCCGACACTATCGAAGACATCTACGGTTTTGGCGTTTCAGAAGGCTTTGTTTCCGACGTCACAGATACACGGCACTAGCAGGCGTTGTGCCGTGCTTCCGCAGATTGAAGAGTGGCAGAACCGGCCGCTTGATGACGTTTATCCGGTTATTTACATCGACGCCATTCACTATTCCGTCAGGGACAACGGAGTCATTGCCAAAAAGCCGCTTATGTAATCCTTGGGCTTACCTGTGACGGACGCAAGGAAGTGCTGTCGCTTGCCATATGCGAAAATGAGAGCGCCAAGTTTTGGCTGAACGCCCTGAACGAGCTTAAGAACCGCGGAGTGAAGGATGTTATGATTATATGCGCTGACGGCCTTGCAGGCATCAAAGAGGCCATAACGGCCGCCTTCCCGAAAACTGATTGCCAGCGCTGCATGGTCCGCAACACTCTGAAATACGTAGCCTCAAAAGACATGAAATCTTTCGCCACCGACCTGAGGACAATTTACAATGCCGCTTCTGAAGATGAAGGACAGAAAGCCCGCGCCCGCGTTGTTGAAAAATGGACGGCTAAATATCCGAACTCCATGAAGCGTTGGATTGAAAACTGGGATGTTGTTGTTCCGATTTTCAAGTTCTCAAAAGATGTAAGAAAAATCATCTACACCACAAACGCGATTGAAAGCCTGAATTCCAGTTACCGGAAACTCAACCGCCAGGCTTACGGCGAAATGTGCATAATGTACGAAGGCCGCCTGCCAGACTAATTTAAAAAAAGACAACTTCCTGTTGGGGAAGCTGTCTTTAGTCTTTGACTCTTGATAAAAAGTCAGCAATAATTTATATTCAGAAAAAAAACAGCAGTTGACAGCTGCTTGCGGAACACGCCCGCATTAAAACTTTTTACCGCCGCCTTCTGAATTTACAGAAAGGACTTCACAGTCTCTTACAATTCTTACAAATATTTTCAACCGTTTGGTAGGCTTTGTCGCAAAGCCCCAGATTTAGATTGCACTTATTGTTTATCTCCTCTACAGGAAGTCCTCCTTGCATTGAACTAATCCGTCATCCCTCTGATGCGTAAGTTCAAGGTCGTCTTTTCCCGAATATGCCGTGTCTCCGGGGGCATCGCGATATGAGGATTTATTCCCGGGAAATATTTGTATGAGAGGTCGTACATGCATCGCTCCACTGGATCTGCTCTGGAAGGGGGCTCACGTATTTCAGCAGAAGGCACTTGAACATCCTTACTGGGGCTTCCGCCGACCTGCAATTGTTCATATCGCTTTAGATTGTTTGCAAGGAGAGTTATGGCTATAAAACTGTCTTGGACAGATGTGATAAAGGCAAAATTCTTTCAGAGAAGGAAATCTGTTTTCAGTGCAATCTGAATAAAGATGTAAGCTCAAAAAGTCATGTTAAAAACCGGAGCCTAATCCACCATAAGAATAAGGTAGGGGAGGCTGAAGTACTTTGGAAGAAGAGAAAATTTATATTGTAGCATAGAAAATTTGGAATAAGTAGCAGAAATACTCCAGAAATAGCTCGTTTTTAATTGCATACTTTTTAAACTATATGTATAATAAGGCTATGGGGAATTCAAGGGATGAAAAATAATGAATTTAAAACAATCTGTGTATTTATGCAGAAGGGCGGTGTAGGTAAGACCACTTTGACCACTATGATATCTTATGAGCTTGCAAAATTTGGAAAGGTTCTGGTGGTTGATGCAGATCAGCAGGGAAATTTTACGTATTTGTATGATCCTGAGAGCGAAAAGGTCTCTTCAAAAAAATGTTTTTTGTCTGTATTAAAAGAAGAAACTTCTTTGGCAGATGGACTAATAGAGTGTCGCCCTGAGTCAGAAAATTTTTTTGGTCTTTACATGCTCGGGACAAAGAAAAATGACAATGACCTTAGGTCGTATATGGAAAGTGGGTTTCGAGATGATCCTCAGGCTATAAGGACAATAATAAGAGATGCAAGGGACTTGAATTTTAATTATGTGCTGTTTGACTTGCCCCCATCTTTTGGCTTTTATGAAAAAATAATTTTGTCAAATGCAAACAATATATTGCCGATAATTGAGCCAGAGGATTTTGCTGTAGAGAGTTTGACAAATTTCAACTCTCAGATAAAGAAACTGAATGTTCAGTACGATGCAAAGATTACTCCGTGTAAATACTTAATAATAAACAAGGGAAACAACCAAAAACAGGTTCATAAATATTGGACGGATACTTTGAGGGATTCTTCCTATGAGGTTTTTGAATTTCACGATTCACGGGCTGTATCAGGGTCCATATCCTATCACTTGCCAATGCAGGAGTATCAGCCTGGTAATCCTTTGTGTAAAACTGTTGCCGCTTTGGCAGAGAAGATAAAATAATTTTAAGCAGGTACATTTATGGGAAAAAAACGTCCTCCACTGGCGCAAGTTCATAGGAACATGAATTTTGATATTTCTGAAGATAATGCTTTTGTTAAGAAAGAGGAAAAAATTTATTCAGAAGGCAGCTTTGTAGATTTACCGATAGATATGGTTGTGCTGGATAAAAATATTCGTGACATATACGCAGATGATTCTTTGGATGAGCTTGGTGATTCTATTTTGGAGAACGGACAAATTCAACCGATAGTTGTCTATCCTAAAGATGGAAAATATGTTGTAAAAGTAGGGCACAGGCGTTATAAGGCCTGTCTCTTGCGGGACATCCCTACAATCAAATGTATAATTCAAGATGATTTTGAGGATGAAAAGCAGAGGATTATAACGCAGGCAATAGAAAATGAGCAGCGCTTGAATTTGTCGTCTAGGGAAAGGGAGTCATATATTGCTCGCCTGATTGAACTTGGTCTTTCCCAGGTTGAAATAGCAAGGGTCCTGCACAAAACAAAAGGGTGGGTGAGTGAGGCGCTTACTTCATATAAGCTTGTTTCTGAAAATGAGGAACTTTTCAAGGAGCTTTCAGAGGAGCCTTCTACGAGGGATACATGGAAAGCAAGTACATTGACAAAAGAGCAGTTGAAAAGTGCGATTTATGATGCCAAGATAAACGGAGGAGGAACAAAGGATGCATTTAAGAAAGAAGTTTCTAAAAGGTTTGAGGAAAATGCAGCTAAGAAGAAAAGGCCTGTGGCAAATGAAACTATATTAAAATGCTCTTTAATTGTAGATAATGAGAAAAAGTCTGTTGTATTTGATGGCAAGGGATTAACCGAACCTGATTTGAAAAAAGATATATCTAATGTAATAAAGAGATATTATTCCAAAAAGGGATATGAAGTAATTCTCTAGATGAATTTTTTGCTGTAATACATTCTTATTCGTGCATAGAAAACCCAACGGTAGGAAAAAAAACATATTCGCAAATACATATCTCTAAATTCTCTAAACGGATTTTTTTCAGAAAAGAGTCCCATTAGAATATTTATGGGTTTTAATTTAAAATGAGCTCATTGCTGTTTTTGTTTTGCAAAAAATCAATCTCTTGAAATTTATTATGCAAGTTTATAAAACCAAGCGTTTGTTTTTGTAGTACAGAACCATGCTTTCTTATGTTGGATAGGACATTGGTATGGTGCGCTTATCCTGAATCAGCCTGTATGAATAGGGTGTGGTAAAAACCTATTGTTGGCTTTCTTGTGACATTTTTTCCCTAGAAGCTGCTTGAGGTGATTGTCCGGCCAGTTGGGGTTTTACACTGCTTGTTACCAGAATATAGCGAGGATCCTTTGGGGCCATGATATTTGGCGATTTGTAAAGAGTCAGTCCTAAAAAATCCTTGTCTACATAGAATTTTAAATCCGGGTAGTATTTGTGCTTTATTTGAAGAATCTGGTCAGTTATGTATTTGAAGTTTGCTCTCTCCTGATCTTTTTGTGCGGTTGGAGTGACAGGCATGAATTGAGAAACCATAGATGTCCTTGGTATATAAATTCCGTCTTGTCCTATGGAGTTGTTTCTGTAAACAAGCCATGCATATAAATCTTTGCCAAGAGCACTGGAGATTTCTTTATAGACAGAATAATCGATGGGGACTGAATGCTCTTTGCAGAGGTTGACGAATTTGTTGTTCAGGACAATTGTAAAGGCGATGCTTCTTTTGTCTGAGGACCCGTCATCCAGTTGGACATACTGCATGCTGTCTATAAAGACCATGTTTCCCGTAGAGAACTTTTTGGCAATGACCGTTCCTTTGTCGTTCGCATCAAAGTACTCTGGAAACAAACTTTTTTGAGCTATCTTTGTTATTTCTTCTTCATAAATAAATGTGGACGACTTGAATCTGTTAAGTTGTTCTTTTATTTCTCCGCTGCGCTGTTTGGGCAACTGCATTTCATTAAGCAGTGACTGGAGGGTGTCATAGCGTAATGTGACGGTTCCATCAGGGTTTAGACTATTTTTTGATTGTACGGCATGGGTTGTGAGTACTGACAAGAGTAGGCGGCCGTATTTGCCGTAAGGAACTTTATTGGGACTTGTCAGGTGTAGGGTAATGTTATTGTATTTTCTGTCGAAAATAGTCTTGTTAACATCTCGCAGAGGTAGTGCTGCCGAGATAAAAATGCTTGGAATGTAGCTTCTGTAAGAAAGCAGCTCGTTCCTAGAGACGGCTATGAGTTCTTTTTCCGGGGGTATTGTTTCTGGCTGGTTATCCATAGTCACCTTTGTACTTTACGTAATAGTACCACATATATGGTATGATATATTAAAGCACATTTTTAAAAAATCAGCAAGAGTGTTTTGGTAAAATCGTACGATTTTTTTATTCTGACCAACAGTAAAGGGGAGGGGTGAAGGAAAAGCAGGATGGAGGGGGCCGGTTTCGAGCCCGGCGTAGAAAAAAGCTCCGAAGATATATCGGTGTAAGTTTTTGTAGACGGCAGTGGCAGTTTC
Source organism: Treponema sp. UBA6988 (assembly GCA_002448445.1). Taxonomy (GTDB): domain Bacteria; phylum Spirochaetota; class Spirochaetia; order Treponematales; family Treponemataceae; genus Treponema_D. The sequence goes on along the minus strand of DJYC01000101.1, from coordinate 2,539 downwards.
GAGCCAGAATGCACCCAGAACAGCATGACATAGTAAATCTTATGGAAAAAGGCAGAGTAAAAAAGAAAAAGAGTATAAAAAAAAGCAAAAATGCACAATCTCGATTTCAACACTATTTTAATAATTTGGCAAAAGAGTGCATAAATATTCATGTGTTAAAACAGGCTTAATTTATATAAAATGTCGAAATTGTGGTATATCATCATGTTTTTTGTTGAAAAATGGGGAAAAATGATAAAAATTCAGCTGAAAATGGCGAAATTTAAGGCAGATAAGCCTGTGTTATTTGTTTTCAGGACAAACTGTTACTAAACTAACAGATAGAAAGAAATACACAGGGAAAAACAGTGTGCCGTGAAAACTGTTACTAATTTTTGGTTTTAAAAACGCACAAGCCTAAGAAACAAGGTACGAAGGCTTGTCCACCTGTCGAATTCCTTGAAATTTATGATGCACAAGGAAGGAAACATATCTTCCAGCTTACATCGAAATGTATCAACTGTTCATGGTTATATAAAGTAAGGGAGGCCTTTTCCGGAAATTTATGAGTAGGGAGTGGTTTCGTTGAGGGAGGAGAAGGCCTCGAATTATGAAAAGTTGCTGCAAGATTGTAAGACATGATTTCTTGATGAGGCGCAGTATTTCCTGGAGAAAAATGAATCAAGAAGGACGTAAAACCAGACGCTGGGTTAACAAAAGTAAAAGGAGAGGAAATTTTACTTTTGTACAAGTAGACAGAATCTCTATTATAATATGTGAAAAATTCCTAAAAATCAAATATGCCCAAGCCTACGCCCGATTGTAAGGGTTGCCGCAGGCAAGACCGCCTTTGGCGGGCCGGAGCGCGTATAGCGCGTAGCCCTGAAAAGCGGGTGACGATTTGGACGGATTGCCGATTGGAGCAAAATAATTTATGGCAGAGCATGAAAAGCTACCGTCCGGTTTTTTTTATTCGTTGGTATCGGTGAGAATATCTCTTGCTGCAACCATGACTTTTTTGTCGTAGCAGGAGAACATAGATTCTGTTTCTTTTGGCCGTGTGGTTTGTGTTAACAAACTTATAAGAGGGACTATAATAAGGCCGCAGAGCATGCAGAATACGCCTGAGTAGAGGGAATTCCTGAATATGAACGAAAGGAAAGCTCCGTACGGCTTTATGTAGCCAAGTGATATTACGAGCTGGAAAATTTCCACAACAGTTGCAAAGAAGAAAGAAGAGAATACGGCAGCCCGCGTTGTTTTTTTCCAATAAAGCCCGTACAGGAACGGGGCCAGGAATGCACCGGAAAGGGCTCCCCATGATATGCCCATAAGTTGCGCGATGAAAGTTACTTTAGATTTTGCCTGCACGATGGCAATTAATGCAGAGGCAACGATGAAGATTGCAACGAAGAAGCGCATCATTATGAGCTTTTGTTTTTCCGTAAGCTTTTTCTTCTTTAATGAATTGATGAAGTCCAGTGTGAGTGTTGAGCTTGAAGTTAGAACCAGGGAGGAAAGCGTTGACATTGACGCAGAGAGAACCAGAACCAAAACGACAGCAATTAAAACGTCTCCAAGTCCGGAAAGCATTGTCGGGACAATTGAATCGAATCCATTTGCCTTCACGTCTGCCGGGGTTGTAAAAATACGCCCGAACCCTCCGAGGAAATAGCATCCTCCTGCAACGATGACGGCAAATGCAGTAGATATTACTGTTCCTATTTTTATTGATTCCTCATTCTTTATTGCGTAGAATTTTCCGACCATTTGAGGAAGACCCCATGTTCCGAGAGAGGTGAGAAGGATTACGACAAGCAGGTAGAGCGGATCAGGGCCAAAGAAAGAAACGTAGGCTCCGTTCATTACCGGGGATTCGATTTTGCTCATTTCCTGAAGGGAAGCCATGAATCCGCCGTTTTTGGAGAGGACGGCAAGAATAACGGCGATTATGCCGGCAAGCATTATGATTCCCTGAATAAAATCGTTGATAGCAGTTGCCATGTAGCCGCCTGCAATTACATATACCGCTGTAAGTACTGCCATGGCAATAACACATACTGAGTAATCAATGTTGAAGGCCATGCGGAACAATCTGGACAACCCGTTGAACAAGGATGAGGTATAGGGGATCATGAATATGAACGTTATTGTGGACGATATGACTTTTATCGTGCTGGATTCAAATCGCTGGCCAAAATACTCCGGCATTGTTTTTGAGCCCAAGTGCTGCGTCATTATTCTGGTCCGTCTGCCAAGGATGACCCAGGCCAAGAGGGAGCCGATGAACGCATTGCCAAGTCCAATCCATGTTGATGCAACTCCAAAGTTCCACCCGAACTGTCCTGCGTAACCGACGAAGATTACTGCGGAAAAATATGACGTACCGTAGGCAAATGCTGTAAGCCAAGGTCCAACGGCACGACCCGCCAAAACATAGCCGTTTACATTCTTGCTGGCTTTTTGGCATTTAAGCCCTACCATGATGAAAACGGCGAAGAAAATAAATAATAGTGAAATTTTAATTAACATGCGCTATTATAGCATGTAAAATAAAATT
>DJYC01000104.1 GCA_002448445.1 Treponema sp. UBA6988 | reverse complement strand
GCTCATGTTCTGGGCAGCAAGCCTTATGTGGAGCATAGACGGAATAGCTTCTGTTCTTGAAGGCGAAGGATTTTTTGACATAAGCCTTGAGGACACAATTCTGGGAATAATAATCCTGGCAAGCGGCCTCATAGTTTTTATGCTGCACAGTGTGTGGCAAAAAAGAAAGGCAGTTTCATAAAAGACTGCTTAATAAAAAAAGTAAGTTAAACAAATAAGACAAAGGCGTCTGTTTTCTTGTGCTGGCAGAGAAAGCAGATGCCTTTTTTTTATATAAAAATATTTTGGAGGAACACTATGAAAAAGACAAATTTATTGGTTGGCGCACTTATTGCAGCCGCAGGAATCTACGGACTTTCTTCCTGCTCAAAAAGCGGAGGGGATAAAACTGTAAAGGTTGGAATCCTTCATTCCTTGAGCGGAACAATGGCAATTTCAGAAACTTCCGTTAGAGATGCAGAGCTTCTTGCAATAAACGAAATAAATGCAAAGGGCGGCGTATTGGGAAGAAAGATAGAAGTTGTACAGGAAGACGGTGCTTCAGAACCGCAGATTTTTGCAGAGCGTGCAAGGAAGCTTATCCAGAACGACAAGGTAGCAACAATCTTTGGCTGCTGGACAAGCGCATCTCGCAAGGCAGTAAAGCCGGTTGTAGAAGAAACAGGTGCACTTCTCTGGTACCCTGTCCAGTACGAAGGAATGGAAATGAGCCCAAACATCATGTACATGGGTGCAGCTCCAAACCAGCAGGCAGTTCCCGCAGTTGATTTCTGTGCAGCGCAGTTCGGAAAGAACATCTTCCTCGTAGGAAGCGACTATGTATTCCCGCGCACTGCAAACAAAATCATAAAGGCTCAGCTTGCATACCTTGGCGGAAGCGTAGCCGGTGAAGAATATACCCCAATGGGGCATACAGACTTTGCCACTATCGTTTCTAAGATTAAGGCCGCAAAGCCAGACTGCATCATCAACACTCTTAACGGCGACTCAAACGTTGCATTCTTCAAGCAGCTTACAGACGCCGGCATTACAGCAGAAAGCATTCCGGTAATGAGCTTCTCAATTGCAGAAGAGGAAGTTGGCGGTGTTGGAATTGAAAACCTTAAGGGACACTATGTTGCATGGAACTACTACCAGACAACAAAGACTCCAGAAAACGATGCATTCGTTGCAGCCTACAAAAAGGCTTATGGCGAAAAGCGTGTAACAGACGACCCGATTGAAGCAGGTTACATCGGCGTTCACATCTGGGCAATGGCTTGCGAAAAGGCTGGTTCCTTCGACGTAGAAAAAGTAAAGGCAAGCGCAAAGGGAATCACCTTCGCCGCTCCAGAAGGAAACGTAACTCTTGACGGAGAAAACCAGCACATCTACAAGCCTGTCAGAATCGGAAAAATTAACGAAAAAGGCCTTATCGATGAAGTCTGGGCAACAAGCAACGCTGTAAAGCCTGATCCCTATCTCTTAACTTACGATTGGGCAAACGGACTTTAATTCAAAGCTAGGAGGGGGAAGTCTCCCCCTCGCTTCAACCGCCGGTGGCGTTTTCCGCTACCCCCTCTACGGGGGGAAAAATCCCCCGTAACGCCCCCTTATATGGACAAACATTATGGAAACAGTTTTTACAATTTTATTTAACGGAATAAGTCTCAGTTCAATTCTTCTTCTTGCAGCCATAGGTCTTTCGGTTACCTTTGGACTGATGCGCGTAATCAACATGGCGCATGGTGAGTTCATAATGATTGGCTCATACACAACTTTTCTTGTACAGAATTTTTTTATTGCATTCCTGCCAAAGTCAGCCTTTGACTTTTACTATCCGGTGGCAATAATATTTTCTTTTTTACTTTCTGCGCTTTTCGGCTGCATTCTGGAACGCCTTATAATCAAAAGGCTTTACGGAAGGGAAACAGATTCAATCCTTGCAACTTGGGGAATCAGCCTCTTTCTTCAGCAGCTTGCAAGATCCATCTTTGGTGCACCGAACGTAAACGTGAGTTCCCCGTCGGTACTGAACGGCAACCTTGAAATTATGGGTGTTGCCATGACGTACAAAAGACTTTTTATAATATTTCTTGTAATAGTCTGCCTTGCTTTTATGTACATCCTTATGTACAAAACATCTTACGGAAAAAAAGTTAGGGCAACAATGCAAAACAGGGCTATGGCACAGTGTCTTGGCATTAAGACAAACCACATAGACACATTCACTTTTGCAATAGGCTCCGGGCTTGCAGGTGTTGCAGGCTGCGCATTGTGTCTTTTGGGTTCGGTAGGGCCATCCCTTGGACAGAACTACATTATCGATGCCTTTATGGTCGTAGTTCTTGGCGGCGTGGGAAAGCTTTCTGGAGCAATAGCCGGTGCGCTTTTAATAGGAATGAGCAACGCAACAATACAGTTTGGAACTTCTGCAAACATTGCAAAGGCCATAGTCCTGATTCTTGTAATTCTTTTCCTGCAGAAAAAGCCTCAAGGACTTTTCACAATTCATTCCCGCGCACTTGACGAGTAAGGAGGTTTATATGGGTTTTAACGAAAAAATATCAAAGATTTTTACATCGGCCTCTTTTGGCAATGCACCAACAATCGACGGTCTGAATGCAAAGAAGAAAAATATTGCTTTTGTCGTTCTTGTTCTAATTGTATCATTGCTTCCACTTTTTCTTTCTCCATTCAGGGTAAGCCTTGTTGGTAAGTTCATCACTTATGCGATTGTGGCACTAAGCATCGATTTAATCTGGGGCTACACAGGAATTCTAAGCCTTGGCCACGGAGTCTTCTTTGGACTTGGCGGTTACGGCATGGGAATGTACCTTAAGCTGGTTGCAAGCCACGGAAGGCTCCCCGACTTTATGAGCTGGAGCGGACGCACAACTTTGCCCTGGTTCTGGGAATTTTACAAGACTGCACCAGAAGCAATTCTAATGATTATACTTGTTCCTTCCATTCTTGCTTTTGTACTTGGACTTTTAACCTTTCTTAACAGAATCAAGGGGGTGTATTTTTCAATACTTTCACAGGCATTGGCTCTGGTCTTTGTAACCCTCTTCATAGGCCTTCAGCCCTACACTGGAGGCACAAACGGAATCACGGAATTTTCCACACTTTTTGGACTTCCAATTGCAGGAATCAAGGCAAAGTATATGTGGTACTACGTTGCACTCACATTCCTTGTGATTACATACATTATTTTTTCTTCAATAATGCGGACAAAGTGCGGGCGTGTTTTGGTTGCAATCCGCGATGGAGAAAACAGGGCACGATTTTCTGGCTATCAGACGGCAAGCTACAAAACATTTGTCTATGTCCTAAGCGCACTCTTTACAGGAATTGCAGGCGCTCTCTTTGTTCCCTTCAGCGGAATAATTTCTCCGTCAGAAATGAGCATTTCCAATTCAATAGACATGGCAATCTGGGTTGCTGTTGGCGGAAGGGGAACTTTAATAGGAGCAACAGTCGGAGCCTTTGTGGTGAACATCACAAAAACTCTGATAAGCGAAAGCTTTCCGGAAATATGGTCCTACTTTATTGGAGCAATTTTTGTAATCGTTGTATTGTTCCTGCCAAGGGGTCTAACCGGTGTGTTCACAGATGCAAAAGACAAAATAAGAGTTTTGGTAAGAAAGTCGCAAGCTGCCAAGACAGATGAATAGGAGGAAAAAGAATGGGCGAAGTAAATATATCAGTAACTCCTGTAATTGAGATTCAAGACATTTCCGTAAGCTTTGAAGGCTTTAAGGCACTTACGGATGTAACAACAAAAATCATGCCCCACAAGGTTCATTTTTTCATCGGACCAAATGGAGCCGGAAAGACAACCCTGCTGGACATCATCTGCGGAAAGACACGGCCTTCAAACGGAAAAATCATCTACCACGGCGGAAAAGACCTTGGCATCAGAAAATTTGTAAACATTGACTTAACAAAGCTTACGGAAGCAGAAATAGTTGCAGAAGGAATTGGCCGCAAGTTCCAGGCGCCATCCGTTTTTACAAGCCTTACGGTCTGGGAGAACATGGAGATTTCCCTAAAGGGCAGCAAGAGCGTATGGGGTTCCCTGCTATTCAGGATTTCCGATGCACAAAAAAAGCAAATAGAAAATATTCTGAACTTTATAAGCCTTGCAGACAAAAAGAACGAGAAGGCAGCATCGCTTTCCCACGGTCAAAAGCAGTGGCTAGAAATTGGAATGCTTCTTGTACAAGAGCCGGTTGTCGTTCTGCTTGACGAACCTGTTGCCGGAATGGGAAAAGAGGGAACCTTAAAAACCGGACAGCTTATCAGAAAGATTTCCGAAAAGTATGCGGTGGTTGTTGTTGAGCATGACATGGAATTTGTCCGTGCAGTAGCAGACCGTGTTACCGTTATGCACGAAGGAAAAATCCTTGTGGAAGGAAGTGCAGATGAAGTTTTGGCGGACGAAAAGGTTCGCGCAGTTTATCTTGGCCGCGGCAAGTTCCACAAGAGCGGAAAGGTAGAAAATGCAAATGGAGGAAAGGATGCTTGAAATAAAAAATCTTAGTTCTTGGTACGGAGAAAGCAATATCATTCCAGACTTGAACATGTCTGTTCCAGACGGAAAAATTGTCTGCCTTATAGGCCGCAACGGTGTTGGAAAAAGCACCACGCTAAAAAGCATTATGGGAATGGTAAAGACAAGCAGCGGAAGCATTCTTTTTGACAATCAGGAAATCATAAGGAAAAAGACTTATGAAAGAGCTGCACTTGGCATTGGCTACGTTCCCCAGGGAAGAGAAATTTTTCCCCAGCTTACAGTCCAGGAAAACCTTGAGCTTGGTCTTGAAGTAAAAGGAGGCAAAGGAAAAATCGGGGAAGAAATTTTTGAACTCTTTCCAATCATAAGGGAATTCCTAAAAAGAAAAGGCGGAAACTTAAGCGGTGGACAACAGCAACAGTTAGCCATTGCCCGTGCCCTTGTTTCCCACCCCAAGCTTTTGATTCTTGATGAACCAACGGAAGGTATCCAGCCGTCAATTATAGAAGACATTGCAACAGCAATACAGCGCGTAAACAGGGAGCTTGGAATTACAGTCCTGATTGTTGAGCAGTATCTTGATTTTGTTCTTGAAGTAAGCGATAGCTATTATGTTATGGACAAGGGAGCCATTACGCTAAGCGGCCTTACAAAAGAAGCAGACTCTTCACTAATTCAGTCAAAGATGGCCATCGGGTAAAATTACACTCCGCCGCGGAAGGTTTAAAAACCTCCTCAAAAAGTAAAAAAAAAAGAACCTTCCGCGGCATTTTTTGTTTTACCAATCACTTCAAGGCATTTCTAACTTGTTCAAAAACTTTTTGAATTTTCTCTGCACTAAAAGAAAGGCAACGGATTATAAAATCACCATAGTCATTTTCGGAAGCTTCTACCAAAAGACTCTTCTTTTCATCTAAAGACACATTTGTATTTTCTTCCGTGTAAAGTAGTTTTTCTTCAAGAGAAAGAATGCTGCGGATTTTTTTAAGGTTCGCCTTGTCTGAATATCCAAAAACCAACATACTGCCGCAATGGGTAAAACCTGCAAACATTGTTTTTTCCAAAAGCCTTTCTTTTCTTTCAGGATGATTTTTTCCGTCGCTTCCTTCAAGAAAAAGGTTATCGTAAAAAACAAGTTTTCTTTCGCGAAAAATTTTTATTTGGTTTTTGTAAAGTGTAAAGTCAAAGGTCTCTCCGTGGGCACAGCGGCCGGCACAGATGCAGTCTTCATAAATTAAGCGGGAGTTTTTTGAAAGAGAAATTTCTGTTGCAGACAAAAAACTGCTCTTGGAAAAAGGAATGCAGGGAAGAGGTCTGTAAACAAGACTAGAATTTTCCATAAGTTCTGCAAAGATTTTGCGTTCTGCACACTTTCCGCTGTCCATCTTAAATATTTTTTCAAAGGACTGACTTCTAATTTCTAAGCTTGCCCCCTGCCCTACTGTTATTTTATGCAGCTGAAGGTCGCCTTCAAGGATTCCTGGGCTTGCGCTTTGCAAAAAAACAGCAATACCACCATCATCCTGTGCAAACGGTTTCATAATCTTAAAGGGAGAAGTAAAAAAACTGTCTTTTACAAAAGTCTTTCCCGATGCGGAACGGCAGACTGTAATTTCAAATCTGGAAGGAGATGCAAAGAGGTTCATAAATTAATTGCCGTCTTCCAAATCAGAAAAAAACACATTTCTGTCCAGAAATGCAATCACTTCATCTATTCCCTCACCGCTTCTAATATTCGTAAAGACAAAGGGTTTGTCTCCCCTCATCATCTTGGAATCGCGTGCCATAACTTCTAGGCTTGCCCCAACCAAAGGTGCAAGGTCTATCTTGTTAATCACAAGCAGGTTGCTCCTCATAATTCCAGGGCCACCCTTGCGGGGAATCTTGTCTCCTTCCGCCACGTCAATCACAAAAATTGTTGCATCAACTAGTTCCGGCGAAAAGGTTGCAGAAAGATTGTCTCCTCCGCTTTCTATAAACATAAGCTCAATATCTGGAAAGCGTGCCATTAGCTCATCCACAGCTTCAAGATTCATGGAAGCGTCTTCGCGAATGGCCGTATGAGGACAGCCGCCTGTTTCTACGCCTACAATTCTTTCTTTTGGAAGAACTGAATGGGCAACAAGAAATTCCGCATCTTCTTTTGTATAAATATCGTTTGTAATAACACCTATGGAATATTTTTCCGAAAGCCTTCTGGTCAGAGCCTCCACAAGGGCAGTCTTCCCAGAACCAACTGGCCCCGCCACACCTATTTTTGTAAAACGCATAAACACTCCTTTCTTAACAGATTTCACGGCAATTTTATTCAGCTCATATACAGTCTTGTATACAAATACTCGTGTTGCATTCCCCTTATTTCTACGGAAGGAGAAGAGCGGCACAAATCTTCCTCTGAAAATGTTTCTACAATACAAAGCAGCCTTGTAAATTCTTCAAAAAGAGAATGAAGAATTTTCTGACCTTCGTTCTGGCTCAAAGGAATCAACTTAACAAGTGTTGTAACACGAGCAGAAAACTGGCTGTACAAAAATGCTTCAAGACTTGATTCCTTTTTTATTTTTCGCAGGGCGCAATAGGCTCCATAGATTACTGGAAAGTGCCTTACTTTGCCCAAAGAAAAAAGGTCAAGCTCATCTTTTTTCCACAAGCTTACAGTCTTAAAAAAACGTGCTGCAATTTTTTTGCTCCCTACCCTGATTTCCTTTGCATTTTTAGCGGCATTGTATATTTGGTCAAGGCTAAAAACTTTTTCCCATTCACCCTTTTCTGCATACTCATAAGCCAAGCGGACTGGAAGAAGTTCACTTGTCAAAAAATTTGATTCAATGTCAGACTTTAAAAATGCAAGGGCAGATTGACTGTCATGGATAACCTTTTGCTGCACGAATGTTTCAAGCCCCCAGGAAAGGGTGTATGCTCCAATCGGAAAAGTTGAATCATTAAGCTGCAAAAGTTCAAAATCAATATCCATGTGAATGTCCGTGTCCATGACCGACAATCGAAGAAATCTGCTTTGAAAAATCAAGCTTTTCATTACGTTTTTCAACTTTGGCCTTTATGCCGTGAAGTCCTTCCAAAAGCTTCTGCATGGGTTCATTAAAAATCGTAATAAGCTCATGTTCGTCTTTACCTGCAAAAAGCGGTGCGTGGCAGTTTCCAATTTCGTATGCAACCTTTGCGGTAGAAAAGAAATTTGAATTTTCAAGCCTTACGCTAAGAATGTCTGTTTCAAGGACATCAGCTGCAATCACACTTCCGTCAGAATCAACTCCAAAAACATCACCAGGCTTAATTCCTATTTTTAGGATTGAATCGTCAAGGCTAAGGGCAACGTCACGGCCAGACCTGGAAGTCTTTCTGTGCAGCTTTGAATATGTTTCGTGCCACTCAAAGTCAATGTAGTCAACAGGCCTGTTTTTAAAATTCTCATCATCAACTTTGCCCAGTATTTTTGTATATATCATAAGGTCTCCTAGAACATAAAATATCTTTGTGCAAGCGGAAGTTCTTTTGCACACTTGCTTACAATGGGAACTCCGTCTGCCGTAACATGGTAGTTTTCCGGGTCAACATCTATAACAGGAAGTGCATCGTTATACTTTAAATCCTTTTTGCCAATTCCGCGGCAATTTTTTACAGGAAGACATTTTTTTTGAAGCCCAAGTTTTTCCGGCAGTTTTTCATCAATTGCAGCCCGAGACATAAATGTTAAGCAGGTCATATACTTTGCCTTGCCGTAATAGCCAAACATATTCCTGTAGTACACAGGCTGGCAGGTTGGAATAGAAGCGTTGGAGTCTCCCATCTTGGAAAGAATTATTGCACCGCCTTTTATAACCATATCTGGCTTTGCACCAAAGAATGCAGGGTTCCACAAAACAAGATCCGCAACCTTCCCCTTTTCTACAGAACCAACATATTCTGAAATTCCATGGGCAATCGCAGGGTTAATCGTATACTTGGAAACATATCGCTTTGCACGGTAGTTGTCGTTTTCTTTGGAATCTTCTGCAAGAGGACCTCGCTCTTCCTTCATCTTGTGGGCTGTCTGCCAGGTACGGGTAATAACTTCGCCAACGCGTCCCATTGCCTGAGAGTCGCTAGACATAATGCTTAGCGCCCCCATGTCATGAAGAACATCCTCTGCGGCAATAGTTTCCGGTCTTATACGGGAATCTGCAAATGCAACGTCTTCTTCTATTTTATTGTCCAAGTGGTGGCAAACCATAAGCATGTCAAGATGCTCGTCCAAGGTGTTTACGGTAAAAGGCATTGTCGGGTTTGTTGAAGCAGGAATGATGTTGGGGTGTCCTGCTACCTTAAGAATGTCCGGTGCATGTCCGCCACCTGCTCCTTCCGTATGATAGGTGTGCATAGTCCTACCATTGATTGCCTTTAGCGTATCTTCTACACAGCCTGCTTCGTTCAAAGTGTCCGTGTGGATGCAAACCTGAACATCATACTGATCTGCAATGGTAAGAGCCGCGTCTATAGCAGCAGGAGTCGTTCCCCAGTCTTCGTGGATTTTTAGTCCGCAAGCACCAGCCTTAATTTGTGCAACAAGCTCACTCTGATTTTGTTTATTAGAGCAGTTTCCTTTTCCAAGGTAGCCTATGTTCATAGGAAAGTCTTCAGCGGCTTTTATCATCATCTCAAGGTTCCACTTGCCGGGAGTGCAGGTAGTGGCATTGGTTCCGTCCGCAGGGCCTGTTCCTCCTCCAATCATTGTGGTAATGCCAGAGCACAAAGCAGTTCCAACCTGTTCAGGAGAAATAAAGTGGATGTGGGTATCTATGCCTCCAGCTGTTACAATAAGACCTTCGCCAGCCAAAGCTTCTGTTGAAGCCCCCACCGTCATTCCGGGAGTTACGCCGTCCATTGTATCCGGGTTTCCAGCCTTTCCTATACCGGCAATCTTTCCGTCTTTAATTCCTATGTCGGCCTTGTAGATTCCGGTGTAATCCAGAATCACGCAGTTTGTAATAACAAGGTCAAGGTCGCCCCCTTCGCCCGTTGTGTTTACGGATTGCCCCATTCCATCGCGCAAAGTTTTGCCGCCGCCAAATTTTGCCTCGTCACCGTAAACCGTAAAATCTTTTTCAACCTGAATCACAAGATTTGTATCCGCAAGCCGAATCTTATCGCCAGTAGTCGGCCCGTACATTGCAGCATATTTTTTTCCATCTATTGTACAACTCATTTTGCCACCCCGTTAGTAAGATTGTTAAGTCCGTAGATTTCTGATTTTCCGCCAAAACTGCAAAGCTGAACTGTTTTTTCTTCGCCAGGTTCAAAACGCACGGACATACCAGAAGGAATATCAAGCCTAAAGCCAAAGGCAGTTTTTCTTTCAAAGGAAAGGCATTTGTTTACTTCAAAAAAATGAAAATGCGACCCAACCTGAACAGGCCTGTCCCCAATATTTTTTACAAGAAGACTTACCGTTTTTCTTCCTTTATTAAGCTCTATTTTTTCGTTGCAGGAAATTACCTCGCCAATTTTCATACAGCCTCCATTTATTCCGCACAGTCGCGGATTGGGTTGTGAACAGTAACCAGCTTTGTCCCATCAGGAAAAGTTGCTTCTACCTGAACTTCATTTATCATGTCTGCAACACCATCCATCACATCATTTACGGTAAGAATTTTTGCTCCGTTGCGCATAAGTTCAGTTACAGTTTTTCCATCGCGAGCAAGTTCCATAAGTTCAGACGAAATATAGGCAACCGCTTCTACATAATTTAGTTTTAAGCCACGTTCCTTACGTCTTTTTGCAACAAGCCCCGCATAACTCAAAAGAAGTTTTTCTGTTTCTCTGGGAGTAAGTTTCATTAATAAATCTCCGTTGCCACTAGCACTAAAAAAAAGCCGTAGAATAATTACTAGCACAAGTAACTTTCTACGGCTTCATTGACGTATTATGTTATATTCTATTTTGTTTTATGGGTTGAAGCGCAAGCAAGGCTGTCGCTTCGAACCTAATTTACAAGGTGCGAAAGCATCCTTGTATAATGACGCTATGCTGCAAACACGAAAGTGTTTGTCGGCATCAGCGGACGCTGAACAACAAATCACCGTAGCTTGGGAATGGCCAGAGCTCTTTTGGAGTGATTGTCTCAAGTTCATCAGCGCTGAGACGCAGCTCATTCATTGCGGCAAAGACATGCTCGCGGTAGAAGAATGCAGTCTTGCTTGAATCTCCAGCATCAGATGTCTTCTTTGCTTCAAGAACTTCGCCTTCAAGCTTTTCCGTCTTACTGTAGATTGAGCTTGTAAGGGCTGAAACTTTCTTGAGCATTGCGCTTTCGTAACTTGTATCGCACTCACCGCATGCAGCCTTTTTAAGGCCGATTGTTTCTGCAAGCTTGTTGGCGTATTTGCTTGCTGCTGGCAGTATAAATTTGTTTGCCATCTCAAGCATAGTTTCTGCTTCGATGTTGATAATCTTGGAGTAGTTTTCATTGTGAATCTCGAAGCGGCTTTCAAGTTCCACCTTGCTGTAAACGCCAAACTTTTCAAAGACCTTAACGTTCTTTTCATCAAGAATGTGAGGAAGTGCTTCAGGAGTAGACTTAAGGTTGTAAAGTCCTCTCTTTTCTGCTTCCTTAACCCAAGAATCATCATAGCCGTTTTCGTTGAAAATGATTCTCTTGTGCTCTTTGATTGTCTTAAGAATAAGATCATGGAGTGCACCCTTGAAGTCAGATGATTTTTCAAGAATATCTGCAAACTGGCTAAGCTCTTCTGCAACAACAGTGTTAAGGAATACGTTTGCACAAGCGATTGATTCATTTGAACCAAGCATACGGAATTCAAACTTGTTTCCTGTAAATGCAAATGGAGACGTGCGGTTGCGGTCTGTTGTATCCTTGTTAAAGTCAGGAAGAACAGTAACGCCAATCTGCATCTTTTCTTTTTCGTGCTTTCCATAAGGAACGCCTTTTTCTATGCTGTCAAGAATTGCGCTAAGTTCATCACCAAGGAAGATGGAGATGATAGCTGGCGGTGCCTCGTTGGCTCCAAGACGGTGGTCGTTACCGGCAGACGCAACAGAAATGCGGAGCAAGTCCTGGTACTCGTCAACAGCCTTAATGATTGCGCACAAGAACAAAAGGAACTGTGCATTCTGGTCAGGACTTGTGCCCGGGTCAAGAAGGTTCTTTCCCGTGTTTGTGGAAATTGACCAGTTGTTGTGCTTACCGCTTCCGTTTACACCGGCAAATGGCTTTTCGTGCAAGAGACAAACCATTCCGTGTTTTGCGGCAACCTTGCGCATCATTTCCATTGTAAGCTGGTTATGGTCACAGGCAAGGTTTGTTGTAGAGAAGATTGGGGCAAGCTCGTGCTGAGCAGGGGCAACTTCGTTGTGTTCTGTCTTTGCAAGAATGCCAAGCTTCCAAAGCTCTTTGTTCAAGTCTTTCATAAAGGCCTGAACGCGGGGCTTAATCATACCAAAGTAGTGATCTTCAAGTTCCTGTCCCTTGGGAGCCTTTGCACCAAACAAAGTGCGGCCTGTATAGATAAGGTCTTCGCGCTTGTCGTAAACGCTCTTGTCCACAAGGAAGTATTCCTGTTCAGGGCCAACTGTGGTCTTTACAAAAGTAACGTCCTCGTTTCCTTCAAAGAGTTTTAGGACACGGACTGCCTGCTTGCTGATTGCCTGCATTGAGCGGAGGAGCGGAGTCTTTTTGTCAAGTGCTTCTCCTGTATAAGAGCAGAATGCAGTTGGAATACAAAGTGTACCGTCCTTAATAAATGCGTAAGATGTTGGGTCCCATGCTGTATAACCGCGGGCTTCGAATGTTGCACGGATCCCTCCGCTTGGGAAAGAAGAAGCATCAGGTTCACCCTGAACA
>DJYC01000073.1 GCA_002448445.1 Treponema sp. UBA6988 | reverse complement strand
TGATTTTTTTGCAATTTTTACCGTTCCATCTTTTGGATTAAAAGACATGATTGTATTGCGGGTTTGTTTATCAAGAACACGTCGGTCATTTAGAACAATGATTGTATCAAAAACTTTTTCATTCTTTCCTGCAAAATAGAGGTTGTTCAAATGGAATGCAAGCCAGGCAATTGTATTTGATTTTCCTGAACCTGCACTGTGTTCAACAAGGTAATTTTTCTTTGAGCCGTTTATTTCAACATCTTTAAGAAGTTTTCGAACGACATCCAGCTGATGATAACGAGGGAAAATCAAAGTCTCGTCTTTTGTTTTTGGATCAATTTCTATTGTCACAAAAGATTGTAAAATATCTAGCAGGCTGTCTTTTGAAAGCACTTCTTCCCAAAGATAATCTGTTGCAAAATGTCCTTCTGCCGCTTTTGGATTTCCTTTTCCGCCCTGATTACCGGCTCCATTACTTCCAAGATTAAAAGGCAAAAAGTTTGTTCCAAAACCTGAAAGTTTTGTTGTCATTGAAGCGTTTGTGGTATCTACGGCAAAATGAACAAGAGGTCCTGTTTTGAATTTGAATAAAGGTTCAGCAAAACTGCGTAGTTTATACTGAGTTTCAGCTTCACTATACCCCTGTCCCTGCAATTCAAATTTTAATTCTGCTGTTACAACAGGTATTCCATTTATGAAAAGCACAATGTCTGGAATTGGGGTATGTACAGATTTGCCTGCATCTCCAATCAGCTGGTTTATTACTGTGAAGATATTCTTATTATATAGGTCTATAGTTTCGGGATTTAAATTGTTTTCCGGTTTCCAGTAGACTGTATCAAACTGGATGGAACGAAAAGTAAAACCTTTTCGAAACAGGTCCAGAGTGCCCTGCGATTTTCTAGAAGCAATCAGTTCATCTATAAGTTTTTCTTCTGCTTCCTGCTCTGTGTCAAACTTATCACAAAGGCAAGTCCAGTTATCAGACTGTGTGGATTTTACAAAAGAAATAAAAGTTTGTGGTAAAATCGATTTTTGAGGATTATAATCATTGTTACTTCCGTGAATGTAACCACTTTTTGAGACGAGAAGATTAACAATGTAGTTTTCGAAATCCTTTTCTGAATAGCCGATGTCTGACATAGTTGTATTATAACACAAATACGTATTTTTGTGGTGAAAATATCATTTCCGAACAAAAGTTTCCCTGTATTCTTACCCAGTTTTAGAACTTTCTTAAAGCATAATTGCTGTTGTGAGTAATTATTACCGACACGTCCATATTTGTATTACTTCAACCTTACTCTTTCTCCAGCTTTACCGCAAACTGAATGCTGCGCTCGGTTTCAAGAGAGTCAAACTTTATCGTATAGCAGGAGGCCTTTTCGTTGGTAAGGACAACCGTGCCTGCGCCAAAGACAGGATGAACTACCCTGTCGCCCGGGGACAAGAGGTTCTTCATTTGGCTAAGGCGCTTTTCGTCGTAGTCGATAAGGCTTTGTGTTTGCTCCACAAGGTTTTTGTCCAGTTCCTTTACAAGCTCAAGATTCTGGAATCCTGCATCAAGAATGAATCTGCTTGGGTACTTAAAAATACCGTCGTTTGCCTTGCCTTCTGCATCGCTCAAAAAAAGCCCGTTTTTTGCTCTTGTAAAGGCAACGTATGCAATGCGCCTTTCTTCTTCCATGTCTTCGGGAGTAAGGACTTTGCGGCTGGGGAAAATTCCTTCGTTGAGTCCGCAAATAAAAACATAGGGAAATTCCATTCCCTTGGCAGCATGAATCGTAAGGAGCTTTACCGTATCTTTGCCGGAATTTCCGTCTGCATCAAGATCGGTAAAAAGCGCAAGGTGGGACAAAAGCCCCGGAAGAGTAGCGTCGTCATCAAGGCCTTCTTCGTTCACAGCCCGCTTAAATTCCGAAAGATTGTCCAGCCTGTCCTGGTCTGCTTCAATGCGAAGAAATGCCTCGTAGCCGGATTCATCCAAAATTGCCTGTAGGATATCCCCCAGCTTTGCCCGACCACCATTTGCCAGCTGCCTAACCTTTTCCACGGCATCAATGTATTTTTGCGCCCCAGTTCCCTTAAAGACAGCAGACTCTCCGCCAACAAGTTCCTTTAGGGCATTGTATGCGCTAAGGTTATGTTCCTCAGAATATTCTTTTATAAGCGCAATCTTTTGCTTGCCGATTTTACGCGAGGGCATGTTTATAGTGCGGTAAAAAGCCATGTCGTCTGCGGCAGTCAACATCCTAAGGTAGCAGACGGTGTCCTTTATTTCTCTTCTTCCATAAAATTCAGTTCCGGCAAGAATGGAATATGGTATGTTCTTTTTTATTAGCGCCTCTTCCAAAGAACGACTAAGGTAATGTGCCCGGTACAAGATTGCAATGTCCCGCAAATGGACTGTACGGGAATCCGGCTTTTTTTTGGAGCCATCCATTTTTGCAGAGCAATTTTCTTTTTCATCCCCATTCTTTTTGTCATTTTTGCCACCGCCATCTTTATCCTCAACAAGCTTTTTTATGGTACGGCAAATCCATTCAGCTTCTTTCTCTGAATCCGCAGCATGAAAATAAAGTGGCTTTTTTCCGTTAGGCCGCGTGGCAACAAGTTCCTTTGGGTGGCGCACGGTGTTCTTGCTTATAAGTTCATTGGAAGCGGCCAAAATCTGCGGCGTACTGCGGTAGTTCTGCCTTAGCAAAATTGTCTTTGCATCGGGATACTTCTTGTCAAATTCAAGAATCAGCTTAACGTGGCTTCCCCGCCATGAATAGATTGTCTGGTCACTGTCGCCAACTATAAAAAGGTTCTTGTGCTTGGCAGAAAGAATCTGGGCAATGCGGTACTGCTTTTCCGAGACATCCTGGAATTCATCAACCATAACATACTGCATCCGCTCCTGCCACTTTTCACGCACGTCCGGAAAGTTTTCCAATATGTAGGTTGCAAAATTTATAAGGTCGTTAAAGTCAACCCCAAAGCATTTCTTTTGTTCGTAAAGGTAGCGCAAAAAAATCTCGGTGTTCTGGTCAATGCCCTCTTCCTGCCACTTGGCCTTAAGTTCCTCGTTGTTCAGCTTGTAGATATAGTTAATGTAAGTGTCGGGCTTTACCTTCTTAGCTTCAAGAACTTCGTCAATCTTCTGCTGGACAGTCGTTTCCTTTAGGGTAAGGTGCATGTCCGCAAAAATCCTAAGCATTATGGAACGCCAGTCTTCCTTGTCCAAAATTATAAAATCCTTTGGAAAATTCAGAACATTAATGTCTTCGTGCAGCAGCAGGGTACAAAAGGCGTGGATTGTACAGATGTAGCCCAAATCCATGTCGCCAAGCATTGAGCGTATGCGCCCCTTCATTTCGTTGGCAGCACGGTTTGTGAATGTTACACAAAGAATGTTCTTGGGACTTATGCCCAGGTCGCGGACAAGATAGCAGTAGCGGCTGGTAAGGGCACGAGTCTTTCCTGTACCCGCACCCGCAAGCACGCGGATATGTCCTTCCGTTGTAGTGGCGGCTTCTTTTTGTTCATCATTTAAAATAGAAAGAAAATCTTTCAATGGCTAAGGTTCCGATAAAGTTTCAGTAAAATTCCGTTAAAGTTCCGCTTCTGCAATAATACCGTCAATTTCCGCATCAGAAGTCTGGTTGTCGTCTTCAATCAAGCGCAGGAAAATTGTCTGCAAAGTGCGTGACCTCTTGGACGGATCGCTAATTGACTGGCGCACGGCACGGCGAATCTCTTCCATGTGCTCGTTAATGTCGCTAATATTCTGCGGAAGTGAACTTTCTATAAGAGACTTTAGGAACTGCGAAACATGGGGGCTCTTACCGCTGCTGGAAATTCCGCAAACAACGTCACCGCGCTTGATGATGGCCGGAAAAATAAAATCGCAGCGCTGGCGGCTGGAAATGTCCTGGACAAGCACGTTCTTGTTCTGGTAGTAGGCATAAATTTCGGCATTCAGCTTGGCATCGTTTTCCGTAACAATAACAAGCGTGGGTGTACAGTTAAGGCTGCTGATTGCTTCTATGGAAGGCTTCTTCTGAACAAAATCAACGTGGTCCTCGTAAGCCTTAATCAAAATCTGAAGGTTCTGGTCAATCTGATCCGCCAGCAAGACAATCTTTGCCTCAAAAGTCAAAAACTGGGAAATTTCCTGAAAAGCAACGCTTCCCCCGCCAAGGATGAGAACTTCTTTATGCTGTAAATTAACAAACAAAGGAAAATAAGCCATAAAACAATCCTAACATATTATCGGCAAAAAAGCAAAAAAACGGCAATCTCCACGTCAAATTTTTCTCTTTCGGACGGTAATTTCACATGCTCCACCATTCATTTTATCTCTAAAATCGACAAAAAGGCCATTCTCTACGGGCTTTCCGGGGTTCCGCGGGGCCCTACCCGCTCCATTACCGACGGAAAAGACGCGCCCTTCGACAAGCTCAGGGAGCGTCTCTTCCATCGGCAACGGCTGCGCCGCCCCTCCAATCCCGCGTAGCATGCCAGTCCAGCTCTGTTAAGCTAAAACTTCAAAAAAAAGCTACTTATACCTTTCAAAAATATAGTAAAAATACCGAATCAAGATATTTATTGTCCTACGTCACAAAAAAACTTCCCGATTAAAAAATTTGTTCAGTGTACACTGAACAAAGGGCTTGAAAAAGCCCTTTGTTGCGAAACTCGCTACGCTCGTTTCGCAACAAAAAAAATATTGGAGTTTTTCTATGGCAAAAAAAATTGAAGTCATTTTAAAGAAAGATGGTTCTGAGGACATTACAGTAATGTGTCCTGAAAAAGTAAAGCTTAGTGTACCTAGTGCATTGCTAGCAATCAAATTTGGTCTTCCTCCTGCAGATGTAAAACCTGTACAGGTAAAAGATGTAGTAAAATGCATCATCCTCTTCTTTGCAATATTTGCAGCATGTATTTTTTTTACCGTAAGCGTACCTCTTGGAATTATCGCCGTAATTATTGCTTTTGTTGCCAACATCATTTACAACCAAAACTATTTTTTTAATTTCATTAGAAAAAAAATTGCGGAAGGCTATACCGTAGAAAATGAAGAGCATAAAAATCTTTTGCAAGCAGCTGGAGTTTTCGAGACCAATCAGGGAGCTTCCTCTTCACAGTCAAAATCCTTGTCTCCAGTTCTTTCAAAGGTAACCGGAGCTATAAATAAGCTTCCTTTCAATAGCTTTGCAACAAAGATTCCTGTCTTACAGAATTTTTCCAAATATGCAAACTACATAGTTTGCGGCTTGGCAGTTATTCTAATTGTTTCATTATTCAGTTTTAAGAATCCGATAGACTCCTTCCTTGACGATTCAGAGGCTATTCTAAGAAAAGCGACAACCTGTGTAGAAAAATGTGAGAACGGAAATATGTCTTATAGCGAGATGGAGGGAAGATTGACGGAACTTTATAGTGACTATGCAGAATTAGTAACAAAATATGAAGATGTTGATGAAAAAGATATGAACGACAAGCAGAAGAAAAGACTTCGAAGAATAGGCAAAGAATTTGACAATCTTTCACTCCGCGCTGCTGGATTACGAATGCAAGGTTGGTATTAACTTTAACAAGGAGAAAAAAATGAGAACACTTGAAAGCATAAAAAAAGAAATAGAAGACCTTGGCGAAACAGACCTGTTCGGTACTGCAAAAGAAGTCAGCCACTTGCCAGAAGTCTTGGCCGATGACGAGAACATCAAATACCTAACCTCAGGCATAACCGACGGCTCAACATGGCTAATAGTCTGCACGCAAAAAAGAATAATCATGCTTGACTACGGAATGTTTTTTGGCATGAAGCAGTCAGAAATGGCATTGGAAAACATAAACTCTATTTCTTATCAAACCGGCTTGATTTTAGGTTCAATTGAAATTTGGCATGGTGGAGCCAGAATGCTAATTGAAAATTGCGGAAAAAAAACTGTAAAACCATTCTGTGATGCTGTCAATAAAGCAATCAAAGAGCTAAAAAATGAAGCAGCTCCAGCGCAAACTGCCGCGTCACCAGAAAAAAGCACAGAAGATGATGACATTGTAGGCAAACTAGAACGTCTTGCAACCTTAAAAGAAAAAGGCATTTTAACGGATGAAGAATTTGCTACTCAAAAAGCAAAAATCTTAAGCAATATGTAGGCTCCTCTCGCCCCGCAGGTTCATTTGAATTTGTGGGGCTTTTTTTTTACAAAGGAAAAATAATATGAAAAAACTTTTAAAATGGGCATTGATTATTTTTGCAGTTTTTGTTGCAATCGGTTTCTTTTTTAATGAAGATGAAGATAACAATGAAAATTCAACAGACGTTGAAGTAGTACAGGATTCAAAACAAAACAATAAGGTTGATTTAAAAGTCTCTGACTTTAAATTGAACAGCAATATGTCAAAAGCAGTAAAAATGCTTAAATCAAAAGGCTGGAAACCCGGTGATGACGAAGATGGAGAAATGATGACTCTATATAATGGCGGTATCTCTACTGATTTGGATTCTTACGGCTATGAAAAAGCAAATGGAAATTTTGAAGGGTACAAAGTTTCTTTCGTCCAAATTTCTTCTGATGAGTACAATAAGCTAGCACATTTTAGAGTAACAATAAGTACGGCATTTGATGCAGAAGAACTAAAACAAATCGCTTCAAATTCCGGAGCGGGAAAGGCAAATGAATCTCTAACAAAAAACCGGGAAAAAGTTTTTAATGAAATTCAAAAAAAGTGCCTTGCACAATACGGATATTCTCCCTTTGAAGAAGAAAATGAAAATGGTGAAAGTAGAAATTCAATTATTTTTGGTTATAAAAACAAAAATGATGACATTTGTAAAATGGAAGTCAAAATTACAGATTCATCTCCCATTTATGCAGATGAAGATTACACTTTTGGAATAGATTTTACACTTGACTATGTTTCCGCACGCTACAGATCAGAAGAAAAACTAGCAAATGACCTTTTTAGGGATTATTACCAACGATAGTCTGTTCTTGCTTCCCCAAAGCAATCCTAGCCCCGATTGGAAGGGCCGCGAAGCGGTTGCCGTGGGTTAGGTCCCTGAGCATTGGTTGGTGAGCGTAGTCGAACCAAGTCGAAGGGTTGAACCCACGGCAATGGAGGCGAAAGCCGGAACCCTGGAAAGCGGGTAAAATTTCCAAGTTGAGGGGTCACAAAGTGCCCCGAACAGTAAAATATGGCCTTCGCTCCAAAAAAGAAAAAATAATCCAAATGCTATTACGCATACACCTCCTCTCTGGATTAATTTATAAAAAGATGTTATAATTCCCCCATCATAAACAAAAGAAGGGGTTTCTATGGCTTCTGATCGCGAATTTAAAATTGCTTTTTACGATACACGCGCTTACGACCGTGATGCATTTACGCTTGCAAACAAGGAGTTTTTGTACGACATTGACTTCCTTGACTTTCACTTGGACAAACGCACAGTTTCCACTTCAAAGGGTTTTGATGCAGTATGCGTCTTTGTGAACGACAACATCAACAAAGCAGTCATAGACTCCCTAAAAGAGAACGGTGTTAAGCTCATTGCCCTGCGCTGTGCAGGATTCAACAACGTAGACCTTAAGGCAGCGGCAGACGCAGGCATAAAAGTAGTGCGCGTACCGGCATATTCTCCGCATTCTGTTGCAGAACATGCAGTAGCACTTTTGCTTTCCCTTACAAGAAGAATCCCCCAGGCATACACAAGAACCCGCACTGGAAACTTTACGCTCACAGGATTGACTGGACGCGACCTTTGCGGACTAACAGCCGGCATTTTGGGAACAGGCCGCATCGGTAGGGTTATGGCAGAAATTCTTTCCGGCTTTGGCATGAACATTGAACTCTACGACATCTACCCAAGCAAGGAATGGGCAGAAGAAAAAGGCTTTAAATACGTTCAGCTTGACCAGCTCTTTAAGGATTCCGATGTTCTAAGCCTCCACTGTCCGCTTACGGAAGACACCAAGCACATCATAAACAAGCACTCCCTTGCCCTTATGAAAAAGGACACCGTAATCATTAACACAGGACGTGGCGCCCTCATCGACTCCCAGGATTTGGTCTACGCACTCAAAAAACAGTTCATAGGTGGAGCAGCCCTTGACGTATACGAAGAAGAAAGCAAATACTTCTTTGACGACTGGTCTGTAGACGTTATCCGCGACGACGTTCTTGCACGCCTTTTGACCTTCCCCAACGTAATCATTACGGGTCACCAGGCCTTCCTTACAACAAACGCACTGGAAGCTATCGCAAAGACGACGCTTCAAAACATCAAGTCTTTTACAGAAGGTGAAGAACTTACCAACGAAGTAAAATGATTATCAACACCGGTGGCAGAACAGATACCGTCCAGTACTTTAGCAGCTGGCTCTTGAACAGATTCAGGGCCGGCTATGTCTACGTACGCAACCCCATGTTCCCGGAAAAAGTCACCCGCTATGAACTTACCCCTTCCAAGGTTGACTGCGTAATTTTCTGCTCAAAAAACTACGAACCAATCCTTCCACGGCTTCACGAGATAACGGACAAATTCAATTCATATTTCTTCTATACTATAACCGCTTACGGCCGCGACGTGGAGCCCAACGTTCCAGACATAGACAAAAGCATAGACACGCTTTTTAAGCTGGAACGCCTTGTGGGCAAAGAACGCATTGTCTGGCGCTACGATCCGGTTCTGCTTACAAAAAAATACACCGTCCAGCAGCACTTCATCACCTTTGAGCACATGGCAGCCCGGCTTGCAGGACACGTAAAAAGCTGCGTATTCAGTTTTGTGGAGCTATATAACAAGCTTCAGTTCAACATGCCCGAGCTTGTTCTTTTTACGGAAGAAGACATGAATGAAATTGCAAAGGGGCTGGGAAAAATTGCTGCAAAGTACAGGATTCCCCTGCAATCGTGCGCAACTTCAACAGACTATTCGGTATACGGAATAAAAAAAGGCTCCTGCGTAACGCTCGACGCATTGGGGGCCGCAAACGGCATAAGCTTCCGTCCGCTAAAGCACAGCGGAATGCGAAGGTACTGCCACTGCATACATTCAAACGACATAGGTGCTTACGACACCTGCCCAAACGGCTGCCGCTATTGTTACGCAAACCAGTCAGCCGAGCTTGCGCAAAAAAATGCCGCCCTTGTAGACCAGGATTCCCCCATTCTGCTTGGCAAGGTTACGCAAGAAGATGCCGTCACTTACGCAAAGCAAGCGTCCTATCTTGCAAAGCCCCAAATTCAGCAGGAACTTTTCTAGGAATGCAGTAATTAATAGCACCGTGTCATTCTGATAATAGCACCGTGTCATTCTGAGCTTGACTCAGAATCTGTTCAGCATGACAAGTTCTTTATTTTAATTGCATTAGGACGGCAGTCCTACTTGCTCTACCATCCATTCTTTTTCTACAATCGGCAGAAAGGCCTTTCGTTACGGGCTTTCCGGGGTTCCGGCATTTTTCTAGAAGAATAGCGCCATGGAGGGCGCGTCATTTGTTAGCAGCAAAACTAGGTAAGTTTTCGCAGAAAACTTAAGTGAAAAAAAAGCCACGGATGGCTTTTTTTTCACCAATCCCGCGTAGTATGCCAGTCCGGCACTGCCAAGAAACAAATATACCCCTTTTAGCCTTTTAGCAATTTCTTCTGTATGCCAGAAGCTATCAGCGTAAGGACAAAAGTTATTGCCATATCAGGCAGGGTGTTTCCGCATGGAATGTCATACTTCATCAGTATCCTGTACAAGATGAATCCGACAAGCCAAAGGGCAATCCTTACAAAGTCAATTTGTTTCTTGGAAGATTCATTTTTGGTAACAAAGAAGTCCGCAATTAAGATGGCTGTCATTGGGGCAAATACGGAACCTATTAAATAGAGAAAATCCGTTATGTTGTCCATTGGATAGAAGACCGCCGCAAGGGTTCCCACCAAGGCCACAATAACACCGACTATTTTTGTGTTGGCGTTTTTGAATATTGCCCTAAAAGAAATGCCCGCAGAAAAAGCGTCAAGGAAAGTGGTTGTTACGGTGGAAAGAACAATTATCACAAGGGCAGGAATTCCAAGCCCGGCCTTTAGCATAATCTGGGCAATGTCACTTGTTCCGGTAAGCAGGGCAGCCCCCATGCCGATTATGTACATCCAGCAGCTTACCGCAAAGTATGTAAGCGTGGAAGCAAGCGTTGCCGCAAAAGGTTTTGCAGAATCCTTTGTGTAGTCGCTGATTAGAGGAAGCCAGGAAAGGGGCATGGCAACAGCAAGTTCCACCGCCGCCCCAAAAGAAAGGCTTTCTCCCGCAGACTCTATTGCCACGACCGCATTCTTTCCAAAGAAAATAACCTTGCACAAAACAAGCGTCAGAACAAACAAGGCCGTCATTGCAACAAGGTTCAGCTTGCCAATATTTGTAATGCCAATCAAAATCCAAAGAACAATCAGCGCACCAATCACAAGGGCCCAAATCCATGACGAAGAATTTGCAATTCCGTTTGCCGCAAGGGAGCCGTCATAAATCATTATGCCTGTCCAGCCAACAAGCTGCAAAACATTCAAAAGTGCAAAGAAAGAACCGCCAATCTTTCCAAAAGAAATGCGAGTTGTCTCCATGGAAGATTTTTGGGAAAGGGCACCAATGTATCCCGTAAAAAAGAAAAGCGCACAACCGATTGCGTGTCCAATCAAAATGGCCGCAATTCCCTTTGAAAAACCGAGCGGGGCAAAATAAGAGCCTGTTAAAATTTCAGCAATTGAAATTCCCGCGCCAAACCAAATCAATGAATTAGAAAAAACAGATGTTCCCATTAGAATTCTCCTTTTATTGCAAAAGCGTGGTTCATTGGACCTGAGCCCTTGCCCAAATCAAGCATTGCAGCCAGGGCAAGCGAAATATAATTCTTTGCAGATTCCACCGACTGAACAAGGCTCTTTCCCTTTGCCAAATTGGAAGCTATTGCAGAAGAAAGAGTGCATCCTGTTCCGTGCGTATTGGGATTGTCTATGCGCTTTCCCAAAAACCACTTGCCGGACGCAGCAGAAGAAGCGTCTGTTTTTCCATAAAGAAAATCATTTGCATCGTTTGTATTGTGCCCGCCTTTTATAAGAACAGAGCAGCCGTATTCACCATAAATAAATTCCGCAGCCTTTTCCATATCCTTCTCGCCCGAAATTTCCATTCCCGCAAGGACCTGTGCTTCTGGAATATTGGGAGTGATTAAGTCTGCAAGCGGAAGAAGATTCTTTTTTAGGCAAGACATGGCATCATCAGAAATAAGCTTTGCCCCGCTTGTGGCAACCATAACCGGATCCACCACAATATTTTTTAGCTTGAATTTTTTTATGCAGGAAGAAATTGTTTCTATTAGCGGCGAAGAAGAAACCATTCCTGTTTTTACTGCATCGGGAAAAATGTCAGTTACAACATCCGCTATTTCTTCTTCCAGAAATTCCGGCGTAACCTCCATAATTTTTGTAACACCGGTTGTATTCTGTGCGGTAAGGGCAGTGACTGCGCTCATGGCATAAACACCATTGGCTGTCATAGTCTTTATATCCGCTTGAATTCCGGCGCCTCCGCTTGAATCGCTTCCTGCGATTGTCAAAGCAGTTTTCATAAAATACCTCCGTGCGTCAGGTGGTGCCCCCAAGACGCGGTTTTTATTCGGAAAGACAAGCCTTCCTCTATTTCCAGTCCGTAAAATAATACGGGCAGATTTGCTTTATAGTTTCCTGGTCTTCAATATTTTCCCTGTCAAAAAATCCTGCGGCAACAAAACCTGCTTCTTTTACAGCCTTAAGGTTTAAAAGGCAGTCGTCAAAGACAAGAGTTTTTTGAGGAAGCGCCCCTGCAAAGGAGGCACACTTGTAGAAAATATCGGGCTTTGTTTTTGACGTGTTTTCTTCGGAACAGGTAAATATCTTGTTAAAGCAATTCAAAACGCCGCACCGTTTTAGCGCAGCTTCCTCTATTTCCCGGTCGCCAGACGTAGCGGCAAGCATAGGCATTTTGTTTGCATAAAAAAAATCAAGAACATCTTTTGCCCCGGCCTTTAGCGGCACTTCATTTTTATAGCGGTCATTTACTATTGAATTAACGCCGTCTGCAATTTCTTGGATTCCTAAAGAAAGCTTGTATTCATCTTTTATGAACTGCGCACCCTGGCTCATGCTCATGGAAAAAATGACTCTGTCCAGGTTTTCCTTGGCGCGGATGTTTAATGTCTCAAGAAATCTTTTTCCGGCATCGTGCCAGACATAAAGCGAATCTAAGATTGTTCCGTCGAGGTCAAAAATAATAGCGGAAAAATTATTTAGAATTTCAAAGCGTTTTTCCCAAACGTTTAGAGAAGGCACAAAAAACTCCTTTCGTTGGCATTACCCAAATCAAGTAAAGGGTCAAGGCATTTTCCCGGAGGGCACAGCCTACTCTCAGCCTGCTTTTGCAAGCTCCCCTGTCTATATAGAAAATATTATATAAAAAATCATTTTCATGCAACAGGGGTTGTCAACAAAAAATTTCAAGTGTAAAATAAAGGCATGTCAGAAAATGCAGATAAAATAAGAAAGGAATGGGCGGCAAACGACAAAAAGCGCGACTTTGGGTTAAAGACACCGGAAGACATTTTCCGCTGCGACGATATTGTTTACGGAAGCTCAAAGACAGAACAGGTGCTTGATGTGTACAGGCCAAAAGCTGCGGAAGGAAAAAATCTTCCCGTCATTGTAAGTGTGCACGGAGGGGCATGGGTTTACGGAGACAAGGAGCTTTACCAGTTCTACTGCATGAGCCTTGCCCAGCGCGGTTTTGCAGTGGTAAACTTTACATACCGCCTTGCACCGGAAAACACTTTCCCTGCCCAGCTAGAAGACGTAAGCCTTGTCTTTGAATGGCTAAGAAATAATTGCGGCAAATACGGCTTTGACATAAAAAATATTTTTGCTGTCGGAGATTCAGCGGGAGCACATTTGCTTGCACTTTATTCCTGCTGCACAACAAATCCGTCTTATGCAGAACGCTTTTCATTCGTAAAAGCGGATGCTGTAAAGCCAAAGGCCATAGCCCTCAACTGCGGAGTCTACCACCTGCGGCCAAAAAATACAGACTCATACAAGGACCTTCTTGGCAAAGAAGAGCTTTCGGAAAAAGACCTTGAAGCCGTCACCGTCATACCCCATATTACAAAAGACTTTCCCCCGGTATTTGCAATGACAAGCTTTGGAGACTTCCTAAAAGACCAGGCCCTTGAACTTGCGTCAAAGCTTATGGAAAGAAAGGTTCCATTTACGCTAAAAGTCTACGGCAGCTCACAAAATCCCCTCTACCACGTTTTCCACGTGAACATGAAGCAGGAGGAAGCAGCTGTCTGCAATGACGATGAATGCAATTTCTTTAAAAGCTTCTGCCTGGAAAATTAGCGGGCATAGGACTTTTGCCATATATTCAATCTGCCAAATTTGTGCTATAGTAAAGCCATGTCAGAAGGAAAAAAAACAAGTTTTGCATTCCGCATAAAAAGCATATTCACAGGCATAGCGGATTTTTTTATCAACCACTTTAGGATTCTTTCCAGTGTAGGATACGCAATCTGCATAGTCGTCATCGTTTTTGTTTCCATCACATTCTTTTCTAGAAAAGATTCTACCTTCGGCATTTTATTTTCAACAGCCCTAAGTTGCCTTTTAACAGTCCCCATCACGCTGAACATGTCCCAGGTGCTAAAGGCAAGGGCCAGGTCGGAAGAAAACAAAAAAGACAGACAGTTAAAAATTCAGCAGAATGAAATAGAAAAACTCAAGAGCCAAAATGAAATAACGTTGCGCAAACTGCAATTAATCGAAGACACAAAATTCAACATGCCGGTTTATCAGGACGTTGCAAAGCTAACGCTCAAAGAAATAACCCGCTCTGGCACAATCGTAAAAAAGGAAGAGGTTGCAGACGTAAAACCCCGCAACTATTACGAAAAAATCTTCGGTGTAAGTGAAAGGCACAAGGACGAAATCCTAAGCGTAATCAACTACGAGATGAACGTAAAAAGCGGAATAGACCTGCAGAATATCCGCGTAAGCAAAATAAGCGACGACACAATTATTGTAGGAGGAATCACGCCCCAATACACCGCAGACCCCCAGTTCAACTTTACGGACGTAATCGGAGAGCTTAGGCACATAAGCCTTGACCACAACGGAAGGGAAAAGCACATTAATATAGAAAAAGATTTTGATTCAGAGACAAAAATTTCCCAGAAGCAGAATCAGTACAAAAGTGATGCGGAAGAAGAATTCAAAACGGGCTACAGCCTTGGCGAAGACAAAGAAATCATTAAGGCAGCGCAGAATTTTATCCGCATAATGCTGGCCCCGCTTTACAAAAACATTGAATTTGAAACCGATGCGCAAATCATCCCCCGCAACTCTTTGCCGCTACTATCCTATTTGCAGAATGAATCTATGAACTACAAGGAAGAGCTCTTTAAAACAAAAGAAGGCACAGAGCTTTTGGCAAAATACCACTTGCTGAATGGTGACAATTAAAGTGTTATTTTAAAAGCAACCTACGCCGCCATGGAGCCCCGTAGTTGCCGCACAGCGGCAATGAGCGTTAGCGAAGGGCGGAACGGCGGTGACGCGAGGCATGTTCAGTCGAGTTAGCCGAAAAGCGAATGGTAGAGCATGCAGAACTTCGTCCTAAAGAATGTTCTAAAGCAAATTCGTGTTGTTAAACTAAACTTATTTTTGCTATAATGTATTCACTATGGAAAGCACAGATAAAAATTTTGTACCCCGCTGGAATTTGGATTCAATTTATTCTTCTTTGCAGAGCAAGGAATATTCAGCAGCACTGGAAGAATTTAAGGCACAGATAGAAAACACGGAAGGTCTTTTAAAAACAGCCGACCGCTTTACAAGAGAATCAAACGAAAACTTTGACTTTGCAGCCTGGCTTGCCGCTTATCTAAAAAACTACAACGAACTGATTGCAAACGAAAGGACGCTTGCCGCCTACGCATACATAATTTATTCAACAGACACAACGAGCACCCAATACCTGAACAATCTTTCCTACATAGAAAAATTGGGAATTCAAACCAGACAGCAGTATTTAAAATTCAGCACGCTGCTTTTGTCGCATTCATCTTCCTTGAATGAATTCTTTACCCGCTTCCCGGAATTTGCCGAATACAAATATTTGTTGGAAGAAACAATAGAAGAGACCAAGCACCAGATGACGGCCGCAGAAGAAAATCTTGCTTCCGACATGACAAGGACAGGCGGCTCTGCATGGGGTCAGCTGCAGGAACAAATCATTTCAAACCTTCACGACCAAAACGGTAAAACTTTCAACGAACTTAGAAACGATGCATTTTCTTCCGATGCAAATTTGCGCAAAAATTCCTGGCAGACAGAAAAATTACTTTTGGAGCAAAACCAAATTGCTCTTGCCGCATCGCTCAACAACTTAAAAGGCGAGACCGTAACGCTCAACAAAAGGCGACACTGGGAAAATGCGCTCGACCGCTCAAGGGCTTCAAGCAGGATACAAAAGGCCACCCTTGACGCTCTAATTTCTTCCATAGAAGATTCCCTTCCCATTTGGCGGGAATACTTTAAGGCAAAGGCCCTGCTGCTAAGAAAGACAAAGACAACCGCAAGCAAAACAGCAGGCAGTCCTGGACACGAGGGAATTGCCTTTTACGACCTGTTTGCGCCGCTTGAATTCCCGCAAGAAAAAAACTCCGGCAATGATTCAGCTTCCCTGCTTTCCAAAAAATGGAGCTTTGACCAAGCCCGTGATTACGTCCTAAAAGAATACAAGTCTTTTTCACAAGACATGTATGCATTTGCAAAAAACGCTTTTGATTCAGGCTGGATTGATGCCGAAATACGAAGCGGAAAAGTTGGTGGTGCCTACGACGAAGACTTTCCCAAAAACCACCAGAGCAGAATCCTTACGAATTTTACGGGAACATTCAGCGACATAATAACCCTTGCCCACGAACTTGGCCACGCATACCATTTCTCCTGCATGAAGGGTAAGCCAGCACTTTTCTTTGACTACCCCATGACCCTTGCAGAAACAGCCAGCACCTTTGCAGAGACAATCGTAAAACAGGACATGATTCAGCAGGCAGAAGGAAGCGACAAAATTAAAATCATAGACCTTGATCTTCAGGACACAAGCCAGGTTCTTGTGGACATTTTGTGCCGCTTTTACTTTGAGCAGAGTGTTTTTGAAGAGCGCGAAAAAGGCGAACTTAACGCAAATGATTTTTGCCGCCTCATGCTAAATGCCCAGGAAAAAACTTACGGCTGTGGCTTAAACGAAGAAAGGCACGAATACATGTGGGCTGTAAAATCCCACTACTACAGCACGGACTTTGACTTTTACAATTACCCCTACGCATTCGGCCAGCTATTTGCAGCGGGACTCTATGCCAGAAGCAAAAAAGAAGGCCCAGCTTTTGCAAAAACCTACGCTTCTCTTCTGGCAGACACAGGCAGCATGAACTGTGAAGCCCTTTGCAAAAAAGCCGGGTTCGACATTACCACAAAAGACTTCTGGAAAACTTCGATCCAGATGTACGCAAAAGAAGTGGAAGAATTCAAAGCCTTTGCAGAGAATTTGTGATTGGGGAAGAGGCAACTTGCTAAAGGTTAGTGCCGCCCACCAAGTTTGCAGGCAAGGGGAGCATCCGCATCTACATGCTGAACTTCCGGGTGCTTTCCAAGCCAGCTTACTGCATAGGAACAAGTAGCGGCAATTTTATTTCCATCAGCCTGAATTTTTGCCACAGCCGCTTCCATAAGCTTACCGGCAATTCCCTGTCCGCGCAAAGAGTCTGCAACAAAAGTGTGGTCTATCGTGGCAATTCCGTCTTTTGCAGGAAAAGTAATTTCTGCCACTACATTTCCGTCTTCTGCGCTTGCATAGATACGATTGTCTTCTATTATAAAATTCATAAATTGCCCCCTTAAAAAGATAATAACTTGCTATTAGAATTTCGGCTCAGAACTTGCAACTTTTAATAACCCGTAGTCACTTGGAATTTCATAGTGCACGGGTTTCTTTTCTTCAAATAGATTTAGCTTGTCAGAATCCTTTACAAACTCCTGCAAAATCATATCAGCATATTTTGATGGAATGAACACATATTCCAATCCACTTGCAGAATACATTTGTTTTGCATATTGAATTTTTGCCTGTGTGCTTGCCCTGTCAATTAAGTTTTCGCCTTTAATTTCCACGATGTAGAATTTACCATTATTCATTTCTATAAGAAAATCGGGATAATAAGAACGCAGTTTGTTCAATTCCGGGTCAATGTAATGAACATAGAATTCACTCTGTCCGTTGGTAAGCATTCCTGTAAACCAGATGTGCTTTATTTCTGAGTTGTTAAAAAGGTTCCGCACAAAGAATGACTTTTCGGAGCCAGAATCAAAACCGTATCCGGAAAGATTGAAGCTTTTCTTTGCATTGGCTGAGTTCTTAGAGACTTGATTGTACTCACAAAACTTCGGAGTATTTTCTTCTATATACAAGTCATCATCAAAATTGAGGTTGTAGCATCCATCTGTTCCGTCTGGATTTTTCGGCGGGTCTTTGGTGAGCCACTTGATGATTTCTTTTTTCTCGCCTTTTTCATAAGTGATTGCATAAATCTGCTTGAAAAGTTCTGGTACAACCCAATCGTAAAGAATTGCATTTGAATAGTTTACTTTTTCAAGAATTGTATCTATTCCGTCAATGCAGTGTTCAAGCAAATCTCGGATTTGAACAGGCGACCAGCGGACCCTTCTACTTTGTTCAGGGGCCGCACTTCGACTACGCTCAGCACCCGCAACATCGGTATCTGAGTCTGTCGAAGATATTTCATGCTGGGTAAGATAAAGCGAGAGTTCTGCGACGAGGGAATACTCTGTGAAGGTGCGTTCATCGTTTGATTCAACCTCTTTACGGATTGAGGCGGAATCAATGTTGGAAAGCGAATGTGTGCTTTTTGTGCGGCGGTATTTTTCGAAGTCAAAGCCGCTGCCGTTACCAAAGAGCGTAAAATCTCCCGGCTTTAATTCTGTGATCTTGTATTCATAAGTCTGTTCTATTATTTTTACAGGAACTTTCTCGCGGACATAAATATGACGGACTTTTTTATTTGAATTGTCTTTTCCTTTAAGGTCATTAACACTAACCTTAAAGTTCTTGTTCAGTTCGTCCTGCAAAATGCTCAAGTTTTCTGTACTTAAAAAGATTTGACCTGTCTGCTGTGTGTCTGTAATTGACCGCAAGCAGCGCATTGTAGCTTGCAAAACAAAAATCGTGCTTTTAGGCTTTCGGAATAAAGCAACACTAAAAAGGCTTCGGCAGTTCCAGCCTTCCTTTCCTTTTCCAACAAGAAGAATGAACTGCTTTTTACTTTCCACTGTGTCTAGTTTTAAGAACTCGCGCAAATCGTCCTGCTTGGTAAGCTTGTCATCACCTACGTTCACAAGAATTGAATCTTCTGAAATATCTAGTTTTCGCAGGGCTTTTTCAAGTGCGGGTTTTAATTCCTTGTTGAGCTCATCGATTGTGGTTGCAAAGAGTGCCATTTTTGGAAGCATATTCTCGTAACGGTTCCAAGCCCCTTTTTCATTTCTATGTTGTTTTACAAAACTTTCAACCGCGTTTGTTACAAAGCTCTGTGTCTGAACATTCGCATAGTCGTCAATAAAAGTCTTTTTGAGGTAGCCAGAATCGATGGCTTCTTTTAATCCGTATTCATAAACAACTTCTGGCATAAGGCGGTTTTCGATGTAGGGCGTTCCCGTAAAGTTGTAACAGGCAACGACTTTTGTTCCGACCGCATCCAATTCCTTTACAAGACCGTCAATCGTAAGGCGAAGGCTTGTTTCTTTTGTGCGGTCGAGCATATCGCTTTTTAATGATTTACCAAATGCGTGGTGAGCTTCATCAACATAAATACCAAGCTGCTTTAATCGCGTGAGTTTCTGATACCGCTGGTTTGCCATAAGCTCAGAATCATCGTCGAGCATGTAAAGGTCTGCGTTCGGATTGTCTTTGATTGCGTCCTGCCATGAATCTTTGAAGAGTAGATTTTGCGCTGTTTCTTCTTTGTGCTTTTTTTTCAATATGATTTTCTGGCTTGTGGAAATAATCAGATTGAAGTCTGAGCCGTCCATAGTGCTGAGGGCAACGCCGTCTTCATCAAGAAAGTGGAACTTGATGATTGAATTTAGTTCGTTCGCATATTTTTCTGTAAACACTTTTGCCTTGTCAAAAGTCTGAATCTCTTTGAGTGATTGCAAAACTGTTGTGTCAGGAGCAAGCACAAGCGCGTTATGACAGAAGCGTTCGTCTTTTGGGTATTTATGGGCAAGCAAAAATTCATAGAAAATGCACAGTGCCATGAGAATTGTTTTTCCTGTTCCCATGGTGAGAGCAAAAATATAGTTGGCATAATCCTGCTTTAAATCGCTGAGCTGGTTAAAAAATGCAGCAAGGGTGTCGCGGTTTGTTAAATCAAGAATACCAAAAAGATTGTCTTCGCCATAAAAACGGCTGTTGTCGAAAGTAAATGGTATGCTTCGACTGTCATCCCGAACTTGATTCGGGATCTTTTTATTTAGAGATGCTGAATCAAGTTCAGCATGACGGAATGTTTGTTCGGCATGACGGGTTGGCCTGGTATGGCAGCGGATATCAATATTCTTGTGCCAATCATCAAACAAATCTGCAAGGCGAGGATTAGCAAGATATTCTTTTAAGAACACATACATCTCAAAGGCTTCATATTGTGGTTTACGCAAAAATCTGTTCGGATTATCCTTACTTGGTTCTGCATTCACCAAAATTGTGCGTGTGAGGTTCGTGTATGATTTTTTGATTTCCCTTTTATTGGCGGAATAGAACTGCCACATAATGCGGTAAAAAGGAAAATCGATTGAACTTGCTTTTTGCTTTGCCATAAATTGCTCCATGTATCAGTATAAAAATCCCAGAAGCCAAAGAGGAATCCTTCGGTCTGTTCCATACTCGATATCATCTGCGAGGATGAAAGAGTCGGGGACTTCTTTTATCTGTTTTCGTTTTTTATTTTTTCCACCTACTTCAAAGGTGAATTTTTTATCAACAAGAAAATCACTCTGTTCAGAAAAAAGGACTTCGTGATTTTTACTCAGCTGATTAAATGCAAAAGTTTCACGGACATTGCCAGTGTTTGTTTCTGTCTTCCCAAGAAGAAACATGAGGTTTGTATTCTCCAAAAATATCTTGTCGGGCTTTTCCAATGTTCCCAGTCCTCGGCTTTCCTTGAACACCTGAAAAATGAGTTTTGACTCTTCAAGGTATTGGAAATATTGAAGAAGGGTCTGACGGGCAATCTGAATCTTTGCCGCAAGCTCTGTTGTATTGGGAATAAATGGTGCTGATTTACCAATTACTGTTAAGAGCTTCTTTATTCTTGAAATGTAGGAAACATCAAGTTTTCTTAAAAGGGGGAGTTCTATTTCAAGAATCATATTTACAGTTTCATTCATACGGTCATAATAATCATCCTTTCCTTCCAGAAAATAAGGATAATATCCGTACTTTAAGTAATCTTCAAAATACTCAAAAGGCTTTATTTTTGAAACAATATCTGCCGAAATGTTTTCGTTATCATTGATAATCTCTTCCAGAGTAAGAGTGGGAAAATCTGTTTTTGCAAGCAGATTAAGATATTCTCTAAAAGAAAGTCCCTGAATGTTATACACAAGGGCACGTCGGCTTAAATCTGAACGGGCATTAAGAATTTCAAGAAGCGACGAACCTGTAAAGGCAAGATGAAGTTCTGGATAGTCATCGTAGATGTTCTTTATCACTTGCGACCAGTCTGGATATTTATGAACCTCATCCAAAAAAATATGGGTTCCACTATGCTTTGCAAAATCATCTACAAAATCTAGAAGTGAGTTGTCTGCAAAGTAGAGATTATCTAGGCTCACATAAATGACTTTTCCCAGATTGTTACCAAAAGTCTTTTTTATGTGCTGGAGCAGGAGAGTCGTTTTTCCAGTTCCGCGTGCACCCCGTATGCATACAAGACGGGAATTCCAGTTGATTTGGCTTTCAAGGCTTCTGATAAAGTCCATGTTTGTTGAGGCAATTTTCTTTCTAAAGAGTTCTATTAGCTTTTCCATAACTCTAGTTTACAATAAATATGTAAAATTGTTAACTCCATTTAACAAAAATATCAAAAATTTGTTAAATATGGTTTACGGCAAAGCATTCGTAATCGTACCTTCCCACGATTCGCTGATTAAATCTGTTATTTTGATGTGGATTGTTCCGGCCGATTTTGGAATTGCGTATTCACCTTTTACGAGTTCGTTCTTTTCTGGAATGTCCGTTGTTTCCGGGCCAAATGTTACTCCATCGTAATTCCAGTCGATAAAAACGCTTTCTGCAAGTTCTTTCCAATCGCTCACGTCTGTTTTTTCTATGCTGAGTTTTTGCAAAAGGTTCATTGGGTAGAAGTTTTCGATGATGAGCCTACCGCTTTTGATTACGACTTTTGCGTCCGAGTCTCGCTTGAAGCGCAGGTCTTTTTTGTCTCGCAAGAGGTCGATTATTTCAACATCTACCTTGAATCCCATTTTGCTCACTTCTTCTTCAAACTGGGCCTTCAAGTTCGGGTCGTGTCCCATGCAGACAAAAGTAATCTGTTCAACTGGTTTTGTGGGATTTTCTTTCTGCCGCTCCTGCCATTCAGAGATGTTCACATTGGAAAGCAGTTTTGCAAATTCGCTTGCGGTTGCAATTCTGTTGATTCCAAGAATGCTCACCTTTCGGCCTTCGTAGAGTGCATCGTACACATTACTGTCCGTAAGCTGTTCCATTCCCATTGCTTCGCAGATAAGCCGTTTTGCTTCAAGTTCGTTGCGGAAGAATTCGTAGTCGTTTACGTTGTAGACTTCAAAACCTGTGTAAAGCTGATTTTCTGTCTGTAATTGTCCGCCTAAATCTTTTGCAACTTTCAAAAGGCGTTTTGTTGTGGTCTGCACCGCACCAAGATTTATATCCGCACCGATAAAGCGTCTGCCCAGCTTCATTGCAACGGCCTGAGTTGTGCCGCTTCCCATAAAGCAGTCGAATACGAGGTCGCCGGGATTGGATGAGGCTTTAATGATGCGTTCAAGCAGGGCTTCTGGCTTTTGAGTGGGGTAATTAACAGAAGTACGCTCTTCTGCGACAGGATTTATCATAGATATTTCCCAAACATCAGGCATCGGAACACCTTTTGTTGGTTCATCGGTCTGAATTGAACGTCTTACTCCATCTTCTCCAATTACACTTTTCCATGATTTACCTTGTGCACTCGATTTTTCACTTTTTGGAATATAAAGTTGGTTGTAAGTATGTCCTTTTGTTCCTTTTGTATAAAAAAAGATTGTATCATGGTTTGTTGCAAATGACGTACCTGCGATATTCCACCTTCTATAATACCAAACAACATCATTCTGAAAACAATCATTTCCAAACACTTCATCCATAATATTTCGTAGATAATGGCTCTTATGCCAGTCGCAATGCAAATAAATGCTTCCGTTGTCTGCCAAAAGTTCCCTGCACAAAATGAGGCGTTCGTACATGAACTGCAAGTATTCGTCGTTCGTCCAGATGTCGCCGTACTGCTTTTCTTCAAAAGTCGTGCTGTCAGTGGTTGCGGCTTTTCCACGCAGTTCTATCTTCTTTTTATAATCTGCCTTGCTGTCAAAGGGCGGGTCAATGTAAATCAGATTCACCTTGCCACGATAATCTTTGAGTAAGTGGCTCATCACCTGCAGGTTGTCGCCCCAGTATATTTTGTTTCTCCAGCCATCAATATCATCGCCGTAGCTTTCTTTTAACTGTGCCGGATAATATGGTGTTCCTGTGAATGGTCGCTTTCCTGTCCAGCGGAGTTCCGGGTAGCCACGGATTGGCTCGTAGTTGAATTCAAATTCTTTCTGTTCGCTCATGTTTTTTCCTTTTAGCAACAAGCGGATTTGTTCGCAGCTAACGCTGCTCACGGTTTAAAGTGAAGGTCGTTAGACCTGAACAAATCCGTTTGTTTAATATCTCCTAAATATTTTTCCCGCAGTAAAATCTAAAGTCACATTCGCCACATTGTTTTGGATTGCATTTTTTCTTTATTGCAAAATCCTTCTCTTCAATGCGGTGAACAACATCTGTTACGTCTTTGATTGTTTTTTCAACAGAAGCATTTTCATACTTGTAGCTTACAATCGGGCTTTCATCGGTTGTGCCCGTGTAAAATAAATTCAGGCGGCTGATTTCTTTTCCCGTACGTTCGTGAATAATCTTTGCGTAGATTTCAAGTTGTCGTCGGTATTGCGTAAGACGTTCTTTGCTTTCCGGTTCGTTCACGTCGGGCTTTTTACCAGTTTTAAAATCAAGAATCTCGTATGTGTCACCCTGACCGCGCACCAAGTCAATTTTGCCTTCAAGAATATAATCTTCCTGCTGCAACGTAACAGGTACTTCTGCTTCTTTTACTTTTTGCCAGTCATCTTTTGCGTAGTCCACATAATTCTGAATGTTTTTGCGAATTACTTTTAAGGTGCTTTCCGAAAAATATGCATTTTCTGCTTTTGAAATTTGCCTGTAATTTTCTGCCAGCCATGCATCAATTTTTTCATTTGTAACTTCATCGGCACGGCCTTCTAGAACAGTTTTGTGAATGTCCTCTATTGTCTGATGTACGAGTGTACCAAATAAGAATGAGTTATTGCGAACAGGCATAAACTCAAGCTCGCGGAAAAACTTATACTGTAAAGGACATGCTTCATATAAAAGAATATGGCTTGTAAAAGAATATTCGTGCTTTATGTCGCTTGGTTTTACTTCTTCCAATTCTGGGCTTGTATTTCCAGATTTAAAAAGTTCTTTCCAGTCGGGTACATCGTTATAAACAGCATCAAAATATTTTGAAGGACAATTATGCTGTCGTTCTGCACGTTCTCCACGATTTGTATCCAAATCACTTAAAACAAGAAGACTCTGCGCACGGCTGAATGCGGTGTAATAAAGCCGCCAGAAGTCAAAATACTTGGTGCGATTAAGCGGTTCCCATGGAGTTTTGTGATGATAATATTGTGCAATATCTTCATCGAGAGTATCAAAACTCTTTCGCGGACTTCTGCCAAGAGAAGTTACCATCGTGACAGGAAACTGCAATCCTTTAGACTGATGAATTGTCATAAAACTTATACAGCCGTTGGGTGTTACCATGTCAAAGTCTTCGTATTCTTCAAGTCCGCCGTCGTAAAGGAAATTCAGATAGTTTCCGAAAAGCTGCTTTAATACCCAATGGAGATTCTTTTTTTCAGCAACAAAGACATTTACATTGAACATTGCTTCAAAACGGGTCAAAAGCTGGCTGAACTTTGCAAGATTATAAGCCGGACGTAAATCCTGAACACCAGAATCAAGTTCCACGTCAATCAATTCTTTGAACAGTGGGAACTGCAAAATCTGATAGAACAAATCCGCAAATGCGTAATCAGTGTTGTGAGTTAGATTCGCAAGTTCCTTGAATTTTTGTGTTGCAAATATTAAAAGGCTTTTGTGCTTTGCCTTATCTTTTCTGATTTCCTCTCCAAAGCATTTTACACAATCCTCATAATATGAATAGACATCATCAGCTTTGCGATAATCAGGATTTGGTTTTAAAACATCTTCAATTAATTTTGGAAAGATGAACATATAAAAACCGATTGCAAGCTTGATTTCCTTACGTTCAAAAAACATATCGCTTCGAGGGCTGAAAGTGGGTATTCCATGATCTTCAAGATATTGGGCAAGACTTCGTGTATTGTCGTTTTTTACGGAATAAGAAAGAACTGCAATCTGATTGTAGTTTTTGAGAATGTCTTTTTCTTTTAGTGCGGTAATAAAATCAAAAACTTCATTACACCAAGTCTCAACTTTTGCGTTTCCCATTACACGGATTACGCCGGGATAGTTTTCTTCTTCCCCGTTTGTCTTTTTTGCGTGACGGATTGTTTTGTCATAGCGGAATTGCTCTCCGTTTTCTCCTTCCCAATTTCCAGTGCTGCCGTCTTTGTCTACTGAAAGCCAGGGAGATTTCATATACTTGTTGTAAAAAGCGATTATGTCTTTTTGCGAGCGAAAGTTATCGTTCAGTTCGATTTTCTTACATTCGCCTTTTGCAAAGTTTTCCTGAAAACGCAAAATATTTTCTACCGTTGCACCACGGAAGCGGTAAAGTGCCTGGTCATCATCACCCACAACACAGATTCTGTTCTTTGGCTTGCTGAGTTTTAAAAGAATCTGCTCCTGAATGCGGTTTGTGTCCTGATATTCGTCAATCATCAAATACTGGATTTTTTCTCGCAAATCGTTCAGAACATATTCATCTTTTAAGAGTTCCCACATCATCGTTTGAATCAGTGAAAAGTCCAGTGCATTGTTTTCTGCAAGAAGTGCACGGTATTCTTTTGTGAGGGCTGCGAGAACTGGAAGAGATGCACAATCTGTACAAGATGCAAGTTTTTCTAAATCAAGGTTTTCTTCACTTGGCCGGCTTACCAATGCAGCTATATCTTTTGCAAAGTTCCAGCCGAAATGCCCGTTTACCAATACGCCAAGATTTTCTATTTTATTGAATCTCTCCGTATTCTGAAAAATTAGATACTGTTTTTCAAAATCATCTAGAACACGGTAATTTCGGGAAAGACTTGTGTGTGCCCGGTATTCTTCAAGGATGTTCAAAAAGATTGAGTGAAGAGTCCCGATGTACATGTCGGAAATGTCAATTGTAATACCGAGTTTGTGCGCAAGGGATGAAATACGGCTTACCAGTTCTTTTGCGGCTTTTTCGGTAAATGTCGCAACCATTATGTTTGAAGCTGGAACATTTAAGTCGGCCACAAGATGAATAACTCGGTCTACAAGCGTCTTTGTTTTCCCTGCTCCCGGACCTGCAATAACAAGCAAGGGCTGCTCTGTTGTGAGGATAACGGACTGTTGCTCCGGCGTACAGGAATCAAGATTCATTGGTATTTTGCTCCAAAAGCACGATAAAGTAGACTAATCTTTTTGATTAAAAGATTACGCACAATAACTATATCACAAAATTGATAAGTTTGCGTAATCTAATTGAAAATTTTCTCAATTAAAGTAGCCTTATGAGCAAGTATGAATCTGATTTTATAGCTAATTTGATTTACTATAGGGAATTACGAGGCTACACACAGTCTGTTTTAGCGGGATTATGCGATAGAACAAAGGGAAATATTGGAGTAATTGAATCTGGAAAATCAGCACCTTCATTTGAAATGATTCTAAAAATCGCTGATGCCTTGGAAATTCACCCTGCCGACCTCTTCTTACGCAATGCAAGCCAGAGCCGGGAAGATGTGCGAAAATTTTTTGACGAAGAGCTTTCTGTTAAAATGAGGGAAATGGTGGAAAAGAGATTTCCTGTGTCGGAAAGTGAAGAATAAAAACGCAGCAGACAAAAGCGCGGCAGGCACTGGAGGGGCGCGCGTAGCGCGTTACCGCAGGGCGGTAATGGAGCCGAAGGCGGAACCCCGCAAGCGCCACACACGAGAAATAAGTGGAAGCATAGGAAAAGACGGTTTTCAAGAGCAAGCGCCGCAAAAAAAATCAAGAAAAAAATAACTAACGTTCGTTCATTTTGGCAAATTTTTGGCTATTTAGAAATGATAATATTTGCAATTTGCCAATTTAGGGTCTATACTATATGAAGGAATAAAGTACAGTCGGGAGTTTTTGTTAGACTTTATGAATTTTACACTAGATGTTTCGAGTAAAATTAAATTATACTATCAGTTGTATAATCAGATAGCAGAAGGAATTAAATGCGGAAAGATTCCTGCGGGAACCAGACTACCGTCCGTTCGTATGTTATCCGAAGAAGCAAAAGCCAGCAAAAATACAGTCACAAAAGCATATTCGGAACTAGAAAAAGACGGTTTTATATATTCGGAAAGTAAGCGCGGTTATTTTGTTGCAGAATACAAGGGCGCAAAAAATGAAGGCCCGGCTCAGGATGAACAGGAAAAAGAAAGCCAAAGCCGCAAAAAGGAAGACAATTCCATTCCCACGGTGGATTCTATCTTAAAGCAATATGCACAGAATAATGAATCCGTTGCAAAATCAATAATTATTCCTTCCGAAGAGATTCAAAGCGAAAGCCTTCTAAAAAAGCCTGAAGAAATGTCTGAACCAAAAAAGGATGCCCCGGTGGCGGCAGAAGAAGCTAAGGCAGAAGAGTCTAAGGCGGAAGCAAATAGGACAGAAATCGCCAGTGCTGAGCAAAATACCCCGGAAGCGGCA
This sequence comes from Treponema sp. UBA6988, assembly GCA_002448445.1. Classification (GTDB taxonomy): domain Bacteria; phylum Spirochaetota; class Spirochaetia; order Treponematales; family Treponemataceae; genus Treponema_D. The sequence goes on along the minus strand of DJYC01000073.1, from coordinate 9,054 downwards.
GTTGCAGAAAATAAGGCGGATGAAAAGCTTTCCTTGCCAGAAGCAAACGATTTAGCAAAAGCTTCTGAAAAAGCTTCTGAAAAAGATTTAGAAAAAGTGGCGGAAGAAGCTGCGACCAAAAAAGCCGTTCAGGAAGCAGAGTCCAGCGACTTTGACGGAGAGGCTTTCTTTGAAAAATATCTTTTTGAATCATACAAAAATATTCTGATGACCGGCAGGCGAAAACTCCTCTATGCAAAAAGCGGCCCATTTGGCGACGAATCATTCAGGAGGGTTCTTGCAGACTTTATCTTTAAATTCCACAACATAAAGGCTTCCCCGGAAAACATTATCGTGGGTTCTGGAATGGAAATGCTTTTGTGGAACGTTCTTCAGCTAAAGTGCATGAACACGCCGGTTGTTAAATACAGAGGCCTATTGAACCTTGCAAATCAGGCATCGGAGGGGAATTTACAGGGTCTAAAAGCATTTGCGGCGGTTGCGGAAGACACGGCACAGAGCACCAAGCAAATATTTTTGGACGCAAACATTCCGGTTAGGGAAGTGCCGGTGGACGACCAGGGCATAAGCTTTGACTTTCTGGTTACGTCGGGAACAACAATCGTCTATGTTACGCCGGGAGACATACCGCTTGGTTCCTTTGAAGACAACAAGCAGCGCAAGCAGGAAATTCTTGACTGGGCAAAAAAGGTGCCCTACCGCTACATCATTGAATATGACACGGACACTTCAAAAGAGGCAGATTCACTTTACAAACAGGATGATGACAGCGACAAAGTTATCTATATAAATTCATTTTCTAACTTGCTCTGCCAGGGAATAAATGCGGCATTCCTTATTCTGCCAAAGGATGTCTGCAACGAGTACAAGCAGCACTACGCAAACTTTGACTGCTCGCTGTCCTATCTTGACCAGCTTGCCTTAACGGATTTTATTACGAAAGGGCATCTTGAATCTTATTTGAACAGTCTGGAAGATTTGTGAACGGGGATTTTAGGTTATGATTTTTCTTTGGCTTGCTAAATTTATATGTATGGGTTAGAATCTAACTAAAAATGACTAAAAACATAAAGGAGATTTTTATGGACGAATTGCTTCCAATACTTTCAGAACTCAAGCCCGATGTTGACTTTGCAACAGAAACGGGTCTTATAGACAATGCCATCCTTGATTCATTTGACATCGTGCAGCTTGTTCAGCAGCTAAACGATGCATTTGACATAGAAATTGGTGCCGAAAACATTGTTCCGGAAAACTTCAATTCAGCAGAAGCAATCTGGAACATGGTACAGAAGCTACAGGACTAGCGTACCGGGAACAGCGTGATAAAAAAACATATAGCCTGCATCATAACCTTATTCGCATCAGCCCTACTCGTGCTTACAGGTATTTTTAATTCCTGCAATTCCGCTTTTTATGACATTGCGCTAAAATTCAAAGACGGATTTTTGCCAAGCACGGACGGTGGAAAAGGCAAGCAGCTTGTCCAGATAGACATTAACGAAAATGCGATAGGGCAGTTGCCGCAGGGAATAAATGCCTGGGAAAACCTTGCGCAGATTTTTTCATATTTAAATGAAGAAAACTCAGGTATTTTGCTTCCGACGTTTTTTGCAGAAAATGCACCGGCAGCACCCAAGCGAAAAATCCTTGGACAAATGCAAATGAGCAGCTGTGTGGTTCTACCGGCAGAACCTGTTCCAAACGAAGTTATCCCCTATCTTAGCCAAGACATTTCTTTAGCCCAAAAAAAGGCTATAGAAAAACATTTGTGCTACCCGCGTGTTCTTAACGGACAAAAAATTGCAAAAGCGGAACGCCTTGTTATTCCTTCTGATGAATTCAACCGCTTTGCAAGCACGATTGCATTTGTTTGCACACCGCAGGATACGGACAAAGACGGTGTGCTTCGACGCATGAATGTTTTTTATGCCTACAGCGACGGCTACATTCCAAGCTTTGCTTTTGCGGCCGCATCAAAAATCCTTGGCATAAAACAGGACTCCATCGTACTTGACTGCGGAAACAAGCTGACTTTTTCTTGCGAGGACGGAAGCGAATACAAAATTCCTGTTGACGGCGAGGGAAGAATCCTTGTTCCCTACACTTCAAAAGAGCTTTTTCCCAAAATTAATTTTGAATATTTCTCGCAGGCATTTTCGGACGCAGACCTTTCCTACCAAATAAATTCCCTTTTAAAAGGCAAAACGGCTGTTGTAACAGATTCCACTTTTGAACGCTCCCGTGGCGCACAGAACTTTTTTCTTTCCCCGCTAGGAAGCACAATTACGGAAAACACTGCCGAGCTTTGCCTCTTGAACGCTTTCCTGGAAAATTCATTCTTTGGCATATATCCTGTCTACGCTAAATATGCAATTCTATTTTTTACGGTGTGCATAATATTTTTTGCCTCCCTTTCGCGAAGGAAACTTACATTCTTTTTAGCCTGCATATTTTTAATCATTTTAATAGCGGCGGCGGAACTCTTTGTTTTTGTCTACATGAATATTGCCCCTTGGATAGCAGGCCCAATACCTGTTATTCTTGCCGGATTTATCTTTGAACTAATCAGGAGAAGTTTATGATTGATGATTCGCAGATTTACCAAATGATTCAAACTGCACTAAAGATGAGGGAGCGCTCATACTGCCCATATTCGCATTATGCGGTTGGAACAGCATTGCTTACCAAGGACGGACAGATTTTTGGGGGATGCAACATCGAAAACATTGCCTTTGGACCAAGCAACTGCGCGGAACGAACTTCCTTTTTTAAGGCTATAAGCGACGGCCACAAGGAATTTGTTGGCATTGCTATTGCAGGCGGACCTGCGGGAAAGGAACCGCTTGAATATTGCACGCCATGCGGTGTTTGCCGCCAAGTTATGGCAGAATTTTGCCACGAAGATTTTTCTATTATAATGGCAAAAACAGACAGCGATTATAAAATCAAGACTCTGGGTGAACTGCTCCCAGACAGTTTTTCTCCGCATGGACAAGTTGGTGTTCAAAGCAAAGAAGAGTCCGAAGAAAAAAAAGAAGAATAGCAAAAAAAAGACTTGTCCCAAAAGAAAATCTCCCTTTTTGGACAAGTCTAATTTTTATCTCAATAATTTTAGTTTAGGCCAAGCCAAGGCCAGAAGTCCGGATCTTCCTGACCAATTCTCCAGAAGCCTATGCGGGTAACGCCTTTTTCCTGGTACATGCGGGCCCTCTTAACAAGCGAATAGGTGTCGTCAAAGTAGCCTGTTACGTGAACAGTTGCGTCAAATTCAAAATGAGGAATTCCGTTTGCTGAATCGCGGTCTACATTCGTAATGTTTTTTTCTCCAAGGATGCGGTTAACGCTCTTGAAGATCCAAGCCTTACTGTAGGAAGTGTCCTGCCAGCTGCGTCCGTAGAATGGGAGTCCCATAATCAGCTTTTTGTTGGGAAGGGTCTTTACGCAGTAGTCGGCAACGCGGCTGCACCATTCAATACTTGCAACAGGGCCGGGTTTGCTTGTTGACCAGTGTTCATCATAGGCCATAACAAGGATGCGGTCTACGAGGGGCTCTATTTCCTTGTAGGGATAAATGTCGTCTACAATGTCCTTTGTGCGGGCTGCAAGGGCAACCGTAAGCCATTTTTCCTGACCGATTCTCCGTCTGATGTCTTTAAGGAAGGTCTGGTAGTGCTTTCTGTCGCGGTAGGGAACGTTCTCAAAGTCAATTTGAATTCCATCGTAATCCTTTGCGGCGGTTTCTATTACATTCAAAAGCCTGTTGCGGCAACCAAATTCCGGGTTCAATACCATGTGGGTAAGCGCACGTCCCCAAGAAGTAAAGACAAGGTGCTTTCTTCCCTTAAAATTTTTTATCTTCTTGATGTCGGGAATTGCAGATGCCTCACCGTAGCTGTTTATATCAACGCTAAAATAGCAAAGGTCTGTGAGCGGCATTGTTGCGGGGTCAAACTTCTGCTCTTCATCCTGCATAACATAGCCCCAAACCTCGTGGAATTTTACGGGACTTCCACCGGGACTTTCCTTTACATAAGAGCTCTTTATCTTTGGATTTTGAATTACTGTAATGGGAACAACTTCCGGCTTCTTTTCACCAGACTGGGGCTCTGAACCAGGGATGTTAACATTCGCGTTTACTTCCGGCTGAGCTTTCTCCTTTTTCCCGCCTGCAAAAACAGAAGAAACCATAATCAGGAAAATTGCAGAGAAAGAAAACGCTGCAAAAACAAGTCGCTTTTTCAAAATAGACTCCTTTTTTTGGCTTAGCGATAAGCCACGTTTATTATATCATTCACTTTTTTAAAACCACAATCAAATCTTACGGAATGTGAATTACTTCACGGGGCTTGCTGCCGTTTGCAGGTCCAACAATTCCCCTCTCTTCCATCTGCTCAACAAGACGAGCGGCTCTGTTGTAGCCAATTTTTAGTCTGCGCTGAATGTAGCTTGCACTGGCTTTTCCAGCCTGAACAACTATGTCTAAAGCCTTTTCGTAAAGAGGATCTTCACCCTCTTCTCCGAACAGAGACATCTGTCCGTCATCTTCATCGTCGTCATCAACAAAGATTTCGTCGTCTATGTATTCGGGCTCACCCCATTCCTTTACGGCACCAACAACATTTTCTACTTCCTGGTCGCTAACAAAAGTTCCCTGAATGCGCTTGGGGAAGGGGTCAGTTGCACTGGCATAGAGCATGTCTCCCTTGCCAAGAAGCTTTTCTGCGCCAACCTGGTCTATGATAATGCGGCTGTCTGTTTTGCTTGCAACCATGAATGCAATTCTGCTTGGTATGTTTGCCTTGATAAGCCCCGTAATTACATCGATTGAAGGACGCTGGGTAGCAAGAACAAGGTGGATTCCAACGGCACGGCTCATTGCGGCAAGACGGGCAATTACTGCTTCCAGCTGCTTACCTGTTGTGGCCATCAAGTCGGCAAATTCATCAATGACGACAATAAGATAAGGAAGCTTTTCCGTAGCAATGTGCCTTTCCACAATTTTCTTGTTGTAGGTGGAAATATCGCGCACTTCCATGCCGTTCAAAAGTTCGTAGCGGCGTTCCATTTCGCAAAGGCAATACTGGAGAGCCTGCAAAGCCTTCTTTGGTTCAGTAATTACAGGAGTCAGCAAATGCGGTATGTCGTTGTAAAGTTTTAGCTCTACGATTTTTGGGTCAATAAGAATCATCTTTACGTCATTTGGCCCGCGTTTGTAAAGCATGGAAAGAATCATGCTGTTTACGCAGACAGATTTTCCAGCCCCTGTTGAACCCGCAATAAGAAGGTGGGGTGTCTTTACAAGGTCGATTATCTGGGTTTCTCCCTGAATATCCTTGCCAAGGATTACAGGCACTGCCATCTTTTTCCATTCGGGGCGGTCCTGCTCTATACATTCGCGGAAGGAAACGATTGACCTTTCCTTGTTAGGAACTTCTATGCCAACCGCACGCTTTCCTGGAATTGGGGCAACAATACGCACTGAACTTGCAGCAAGGCGCAATGCAATGTTGTCCTGCAGCGCAACAATCTTGCTAAGCTTTACGCCCGGAGCTGGAAGCATTTCAAACATGGTAACAACCGGGCCCTTACGGATTCCCGTTACCTCTGCCTTTATCTTAAATTCATCAAGGGTGCCTTCAAGATTGCGTGCTGCGGCTTGGGTTTCTTCGTCTATAATCCAATAGGGATTGTCCGCATAGGCAGTGAGCAAATCCGTGGGAATAAGGTAGGGGCCTGCCTTGTGCCTTTTTGGCTGGGGAATGCTTATTGGGCGGCTGCCGTATTCATCGGTAACAATGGCACGGTCTGTGGGAAGGCTGCTGTTTGCAAAAACAGGATTCTCTTTTGCTTCATCTTCTTCTACAAAAGTCTCCCTGTCTGCATCATCATCTTCTATGTCTTCTAGGGAATCGTCACCGTATTCATCTTCATCGGAAAGATCATCTTCATCTTCATCATCCTGATTCTGGTCAAAGTATTCAGAATCCTGGGAAGCATCGAACATCTTGTCCAAGTCTTCAATGTCGCTTTCGTTTTCCGCGGAATCTATTTCTGCAGCAAGGTTACGGCGGTTGTTTTTTGCAATAGATGAATCTTCTGTTTCTGTAAATCCGTTGCTTGTACTTGAAAGTTCGGATTCCTCTTCCTCATCGGGCTGACCATCTTCATCCGTAACGATTCCGTCTTCTTCAACCTGTGCCCTTACGTCATCGTCCATCTTGGCAAAAACATCGTCCAGTGCAGAAAGCAGGGCACGGCCTTTGCGCGAAGGGGTAAGGTTGTGAACAACATCCTGTGTCTGGTGGGGCTGGGGAACTATCTCTTCCTCGTCCCGGGCTTCTTTTATGAATGTGCCTTTCTTTTCAAGGGAAGGGTCAAATTCAAAGAAGGTGCTTTCATCTTTTGCCTCTTCTTCGGAACCTGTACCAACGACTTCAGCTTCATCCTCTTCATCCTGCCCATTCTGCTCCTGTACGTCAGTTTCTGCAAGTTCTGCCAAAAGGTCATCTTCGTCATCAAAGCCTGTTTCATCTGCAGAGGCTTCTTCGGCTGCCTTGCCTGCAATTGGCTCATCCTCCCCCAGCTTGTCAACAGATTCTTCCATAGAAAGGGGAATGCCTGCATCATCAGATACAATTACGCGCTTAACAAAAACCTTTTCCGGTTTGCCGCCGTCCTTTGAGGGGGTATAAAAATCTCCGTCCTTTTCAATGTCTTCTTTTTTGGCAGAAGCAGTTTGATTTTCCTGTTCAGCAGGCTGGCTGTTCTGGCTAACGGTCTGGGCATTCTGGTCTACAGTCTCTGCAAATGCCTCAACAGTCTGGGCGGCAGCGGCATCATCAACGCGGATTACCTTTGCCCCTGTCTCTTCTTCGGGATATTCAAAATCGTCTGGATTAATGTCATCCGGGTCAACGGAATCGGCATCATCGTATTCATAGCTGTCTGCAACATCAATGTCGTCGTCAAATTCAGTTACTTCTTCGCTTTCATCGCCGACTACAGTGGCATCTTCCTTCTTTTTCCTGGTACCAAAAAAATCATCCAGGTCAACGTCTTCATCAGAGCCACGGGCAGCTTCCTGGTGCTTGCTTCTGTCTTCCAGGCGGGCAATATTGCGTATCTTGTTAGCGGAATTCCTTATGAATTCATCAACTGAAGCCCTCTGCGAACCCTTTCCATAGGAAGCGGATGCAACAGAGGGCTCTTCAAACTGGTCGTCAAGTTCAATCTGGTCATACTCAGCCTCCTTCTGGCCCTGGTCAACCGACGGCTGGCCGGTATAGGCATGGGCTTCCTTTGTCTGGGCATAGGCCTTGTACTTTTTATGGTTCTTGGCATATTTTGCTTCCAAAAGACTTGCAAAGACCAGGGTAACCAGATATTCGGCAATGACCATAAAAGATGCAAAGGCTGTAATACCAACAACCGCTACAACTGCAAAAGCCCCACTGTAGTTTTCAACAACGGAGCGGATCCACTTTTCGGCACCAACAATCGTAAAAAATGGGACAAAACTTACCAAAAGGCACATTGCTCGCTGAACAGACCATCTGTAGTCAAGACAAAATGCCCCGGAAACAAAAAAGAAGACCGGTATAAGCAGGGAAGAAAGACCAAATGCCCCTACAACAACGTGCCCCAGGGCAGACAAAAAGCCCTGCTGCTCAGGAGAAAGCGTTCCGTAATCAAAAAATGCAAGAAGTATACCTATAGAAAACAGTGCTGCTACTAAAAAAAGCGCAAAAGCCGCCAAAATAGAAGCAGTTTTTTCCTTATTTAAAAACTTATAGACCATTTACCCACCCAATTCATTTTATTATCGGATTTTTTTTTCAACAGTTAATTCCTAAAATCTCTATTTTTCTCTCTTCTGGAGCAGCTTTTGTTGGTCTACTGTGTCTGGCACTCCGTGACCGTCCAGTTTCCCTTTAATCCCGCTTTCCAGGGTTCCGCGGGACCGTCAAATGATAAACAAACAGCACCATGGATGGTGCGTCATTTGTTAGCATAAAAAGTAGGTAAGTTTTCGCAGAAAACTCATGGTTAAAAATTGCATGGATGCAATTTTTAACCAACTGCCCTTCCAATCGGGGCTAGGCCTCTTTTGCAAAAGATTGTGCACTTTACCGAATCATGCTAAGATAAAAATATGGAAGCAAGGTATTTACCAATTGGAATTCAGGATTTTGAAAAACTCCGCAGGGGAAATTATGTTTATGTAGACAAAACTCATTTTGTCTATGAACTTGCGCGGACAAGCACTCCCTATTTCTTAAGCCGCCCCCGCCGCTTTGGAAAGAGCCTTTTGCTTTCTACCCTGGAAGCATATTTCCTTGGTAAAAAAGACTTGTTTAAGGGGCTTTCAATAGAAAAGCTGGAGAAGGAATGGATTCAGTATCCTGTCCTGAAGATTAGCTTTGGGGCTGACAATTACCCTGATTTGGCAAGCCTAAAATCTGCAATAAACCTTATGCTTTGCAGGTACGAAAAGATTTTCAATGTGGAAGTGTCGGATGAGCGTTCTGCACCAAGGCTCAATAATATTATTTTGGCTGCCTATGAACAAACAGGAAAGCAAGTTGTAATTCTCATTGACGAATACGACAAGCCTATCCTTGATGCACTTTATACAGAGTTTGAGGAGCAGAACCGCCAGGAGCTTCGGAGTTTCTACAGCCCCCTCAAGGACATGGACAGGTACATCCGATTCCTCTTCATTACAGGGATTACAAAGGTGAGCCACATAAATATCTTTAGCGGACTCAACCAGCTTAACGATATAAGCCTTAGCAAAGACTATTCAGCCTTGTGTGGAATTTCAAAATCTGAACTGGATGAATACTTTGTGCCAGAAATTGAGGCGCTTGCAAAAGAGCAGGAGATGACTGTTTTAGAGGCAAAAGAAAAGCTTGCCCGCATGTATGACGGCTACCACTTTACCCATGACGTTGAGGGTGTCTACAATCCATTCTGCCTTTTAAAGTGTTTTATGGAAAGAGACTTTGGCTCCTACTGGTTTGAAAGCGGTACACCTTCGTTCTTGGTAAA
>DJYC01000055.1 GCA_002448445.1 Treponema sp. UBA6988 | reverse complement strand
GGGGTTTAAGGGGAACTTGCAACGCAGTTTCTAGCAGAGAAACCCCTCGCTTCGGAGTAGGGGGGTGTCCCGCCCCTTAGTTCTGGGTTCCAAGGCCCCCCTTGAAAAAAACAAAACTTGAAACTTTATTGTCTTAGGTATATGCTATAGCCATGAAAAAGACATTGGAAGAAATACTTGCAGGAATAAAAGATTCCTCACTTGAATATACTTTTACAGACGAAAGCGGAAGCCCATCTGACCAGACAGCATCCTTAGCAAATGCAAAGAACTGCGTCATAGAAAACCTTGAATTTGACAGCCGCTCGGTAAAAGAAAACACCCTCTTTTTTGCGCTTCCGGGAACCCACACAACAGGCAATAAATTCATTTGCAAGGCAATAGAAAACGGTGCTTGTGCGGTAGTCTACCAGGATGAATTTTCCGCGGAAGAAAAAGATGCAATCGCATCCGCAGTAAAAAACGCGCGTGCATGCAAAAGAGACGTGGCTTTTATAAAAGTTCCGTCCAGCCGCTTTGCAATGTCTCCAATCAGTGCATCTTTTTACGATGACCCTTCCAGCCATCTTGTAATTTACGGTGTAACCGGAACCGAGGGCAAGTCTTCCACAGTGTCCTTTATTTGGCAGCTTTTGCGTCTTAGCGGAATTAAGGCCGGCTTTATAAGCACCGTCCAGTATTCACTTGGCGGAGAGGCGGTTAACAATCCCCAGCACCAGACAACGCCTGAGGCTCCAATTGTTCAGCGGGAACTTTACGAAATGCTTCAGAACGGCTGTACCCACGCGGTAGTTGAATCTTCCAGCCACGGCTTAAGCACAAAGACAAACCGTTTGGGCGACGTAAAATTTGACTGCGCACTATTCATGAACGTAACGCTTGAACACCTGGAATTCCACGGTACTTACGAGCAGTACAAGAGCGACAAGGCAAACCTTTTCCGCGCTTTGGACAAGGTTTGTCACACAAAGCTAATCGCCGGAAAGGAAACAAAGGTTCCCTCTTTTGGAATTGTAAACTTGGAAGACCCAGCCGCATCATATTTTGCTTCCGCCACCTCTAAGAAGGTTGTGGGCTTTACAACGGAAGGCATGGCCGGAAAGCAGGCAGCAGAAGAAATAAAGGCTGCACCGCTACCGCCAGTGCCCCAGAATATGGCCTATATCTCCAGCCGTAACATAGCAAGTGCCCGCTACGGAATAACATTCAGCATGCACCGCTTTGATTCCTCCGTACCGGAAGGCGAGCGCGTAATACACGTAAAGGCTCCGCTTCCCGGTGCATTCAATGCCTACAACATAACCGCCGCCCTTATTGCGGTAAGCGGAACAACCCTCATTCCCCTTGCAAAGCTTGCAGAGCTTACCCAAAAGCTTCTTCCGGTAACAGGCCGAATGACTGTCATAGACTGCGGTCAGCCTTTTGAAGTAATCGTTGACTATGCCCACACCCCGTCTTCTTTTGAAACCATTTTCCCCCCGCTAAAAAAGCGTTGCTCTGGAAACATAATATGCGTCTTTGGTTCGGGAGGGGAGAGGGACACAAAAAAGCGTCCCCTGCAGGGAGCCGTTGCCGCCCGCTTCTGTTCAACGGAAATTCTAACGGACGAAGACCCCCGCTTTGAAGACAGCATGAAAATCCTTGAAGACATAGCCCTGGGTGCAATAAAAGAGGGCAAGATTAAGGACAAGGACTTGCTTCTTATTCCAGACCGCCGCCAGGCTATACGCAAGGCCTTCGCTCTAGCAGAAAAAGACGACATCGTTCTCCTGCTTGGAAAAAGCCACGAAAACAGCATAATATACGGCGACAAGGCAACCCCTTACGATGAGATTGCCGAAGCAAAAGCCGCCCTTGTGGAAATGGGATTTTCTTCTTAGCAGTCGCTTCTCTGCCACTCTTTCCAGCCGCCTCCTGAATTGCGGGTGTAGATTGCAATGCTGTCTGCGGTAAAAGATTCATTCAGGTTTAGCTGGGCAAAATGCTTTAGGGCTTGGTCCATTGCTCCGGAAGGAATGTCCCTGTTTGCAATTGTAAGGTGGGGGCAAAATCTCCTGCCGCCCTTTTTTACAGCTGCCGGTATTGCAGAAGAGATTTTTTTGCAAAAGACGGAATAAAGCTTCTGCCAGCCGTCGCTGTCCTGAACGTTTGCAAACAAAGTGCGCTCTGAAAAAGATCCAAATCCACACACATCCACTTGTAGCGGAAGAAGGTTCAAAGCCTTGCATTCATCCGCTGCAGAATAGACCGCATCAAGAAGGTCCCCGCCATCAAAGCCGTCTGCAAGGGCAAAAGGCGGTATAAGAGTTATGTGCGGCGGCGTTCCGTAGCCAGAGTGGCAGCCGTAAACGCTGGACATGTATTCCCTGCATTCTTCAACAAGCTCCTCCAGCTCTATGCTTACGGGAATGCCTATAAAATGTGTCTGCTCTGAAAATCCTTTTTTCTTGTACATGGAACTGATTCTATATGATAGCTCAAAAAGTCATGGCTGTAAAGTGGATAGAAATTGCATCCATGCAATTTCTATCCACAAGTTTCCTTCGGAAACTTGCAGTATTTTTTTTGCAAAGAAATGACGCGCCCTCCTTGGCGCTATTGGTCTGCGAATGGGGAGAAATTGCATGGTCTGACCGGACACGGAGTGCTGGGCACAGTTCACCAGCAATATGCTCCAGAAGAATAGGGAAGCTCGAAAAACTACCCTTAGGAGATCTTTCCGAGGTTCCTGCGAGTTTTAAGTCGCTATAATAGCGTAGGCTTAAAACATCGCTTTTTCAAAGTTGCCCCCAAAAACAGAAGTTTTTAAAGGCTCCCAATAATAAAAAAATCCTTTAAAGCTTTTCCCCGCGCTTTTCTGCAATGTGCCTTGCCCAGTAGAGGAAGGGTGTGTCCAAGATTGAAGTTACAAGGAAGATTGCGTATCCAAAGATAAGAATTTGGATTATGGTTCCGCTTGGGAAAACTCCCGCAAATGCAAGCAGGTTGAATACTACTACGTTTATAAGCTGGCTTACCATTGTGGATCCGTTGTTGCGCAGCCAGAGGAAGCGCCTTTTGTCGCCGCATTTTTTTTCGGTAAGCTTCCACAGGTGGTGGTAGGCCCACACGTCATAGATTTCGCAGACCGCGTATGCAAAGAGGCTTGCAAGCATGACACGCGGCGTATTTGCAAAGACCGTGCGGATTGGAAGTGCCATAGTGTCCTGTTCAGCAGGAAGGTAGAGGAACCAGCTCTGCGATATGAGGATGAAGGTTACGTTTGCCGCTATTCCAAGCTTTACGCAAGTGTTGGCTTCTTTTTTGCCGTAGATTTCGCTCATGATGTCTGTTGCCAGAAATGACGATGCAAATATTACGTTGCCCAGGGTAGTGTCCATTCCGAATGCGTGGACCAGAATAAGGACTTCTATGTTTGCGGCTATTGTGCAGATTACCGTCCATGCAAAGATTCCGTTTTTGCCGAAGAGCCTGAAGAATGCTACAAGTCCTCCAAAGAATGCGAATACGGAAAGCAGTAAAATTATTTCGTTTTGAAAGGGTATGTTTGGCATGTTTTTCTCCTTTTTGCTAGTTTGATGAAAGTGATGAAAAGAGTCGTTCCTTTGCAGTGTTTTCGTAAGGTGAACCTTTTTTTGCGTAGTTTGCGAAGGGGTAGATGGAGATTCCCCCGCGCGGTGTAAAGATGCCTTTTACTTCCAGGTACTTTGGGTCAAGCAGCTTTACCAGGTCCTTCATGATTATGTTTACGCAGTCTTCGTGAAAGTCACCGTGGTTGCGGAAGGAAAAAAGGTAGAGCTTTAGCGACTTTGATTCAACAAGGAATGGCCCCGGTATGTAGTTGATTTTTATTTCTGCAAAGTCGGGCTGTCCTGTCTTTGGGCAGAGGGATGTGAATTCCGGACAGTTGAATGTTACCATGTAGTCGTTTTCCGGATGTTTGTTGGGGAATTTTTCAAGGATTTCCGGGCTGTAGTCCCGGTTGTAGCTTGTGGAGCCGCCGAGAAGCGTAACTCCTTTTAGTTCTTCGTCCGTGCGCATTTGCATAGACCTCCTAGTTTTGTTTTAAGTCAGGATGGAATTTCGAACTGACTGTTGGCAATGATACAAGTTGTGGGCTTTTTTGTCTATAGGAAAATTGTAGAAAAATTTACGCATTTATGTCCAGAATTGCACTTTTATCGCAAATATATATATGGGGGATAAAAGGAATGGGGACATGAGTTCTGACATAAGTCCTTTATTTTTGCCGCCACATATATTATAATTAAGGAGACTTGCCCTATGAGCTTTGGGGACAAAAATGTCAGGAAAGGGGTGCGAGCGTTCGCAGACGGAAAGGAATATGCCGCTCAGGCTGGAACCGGGGCCTTGCTTAATCCGCGTGTGGACACTACCTTCAAGGCTATGCTTACAAGGAACACTTCAGAGGCTAAGGCTGCGCTAAAGTCCTTTCTTGAGGCTGCAACGGAGCGAAAGATAGCTAAATGGGAGCTTAGGCCAAACGACTTGCCCGTATCTTTTGTTGGGCAGAGGGGTGTTAGCTGCGACATATCCTGCGAATTTGATGACGGTCTTGCTGCGGACATAGAGATGCAGGCATTTAACCAGGAGTATGACTACGGAAAGCGGGCTGAATACCAAGTTTCACGGCTTGAGGCTACATATCTTAAGCGAGGGGAGTCATGGGAAAAGGCGCCTGTTGTTTACCAGATAAGCATACTGAACTTTATCTATGACTTTAAGGGCGGGGCTAAAAGTGATGAGGAAAAGAGGCCATCACCTGTAAGCCGCTTTGCCATGATGAGGACAAAGGACGGAAAATGCCTTTCCAATACGCTCAACATAGTCTTTGTGGAGCTTCCCAAAGTCTACGGGTTGGAAGAAAGTCTTGACACAAATACGGCTTTGGAGAACTGGGCAATATTTTTGAAGGATGCGGACAATCCTGATAAAAAAGACATAATAGACAAGCTTACCTGCAAGGAGAAGGGACTTATGGAGGCACAGAAATCATTATCGTCAGTAAGCACGGACATGGACCTTTGGTGGGCAGAGTACCGACAGGAAATCTACGAAAGGGACAGAATCTCCAGTATTGAGGCTGCCACAAAAAAGGGCTTGGCAAAAGGGTATGAAGAGGGCTTAAGCAAAGGCATAGCAGAGGGCTTAAGCAAAGGCATGAAAGAAGGCATAAAAGAAAAAGCCATTTCTCTCGCAAAAAAGTATATGTCCATGGGGCACTCCGCAAAAGAAGCCGCCGAGTTTGCAGAAATAGACGAAAGCCTGCTCTTGTAAGTTTTTCTGCAAATTTTTCTTATTCCCATTCGCTTGCATAAGATGCATAAATATGCAATAATAATAAAAATTTTTAAGGAGTTACGATATGGCAAAAATACATGGCGCATACACGGCAATGATTACACCCATGCTGAACGACGGATCTGTTGACTACGACGGATTTAAGAAAAATGTGCTGTTCCAGCTTGAACAGGGAATAGACGGTCTTTTGCCATTGGGCACTAGCGGCGAAACTCCTACGCTTTCAGAAGACGAAGAAGACAAACTACTTGATATAGCGATTCCGCTCGTGCGCGAATTCAACGCAAAGAATGGCAAGGACGTAAAGGTTCTTGTTGGGGCGGGAAGCAACAATACCCGCGATGCAGTACGCTACGTTGAGCGTGCAAAGGCTAAGGGTGGTGATTATGCACTGGTTGTAACGCCTTACTACAACAAGCCAAGCGACGAAGGCATTTTCCGCCACTTCGAAGCCGTAAGCAAGGTTGGCCTCCCAATAGTCGTCTACAACATCCAGGGTCGCACAGGCAAGAACATCAGCGTGCCTCTCCTTGAGCGCATCGCAGAGCTTCCAAATATTGTTGGCGTAAAGGAAGCAAGTGGCAGCATAACGCAGATGATGGAAGTCGTGGAAAAGATTGGCCTTAAGAAACCTGACTTTTCTGTTATGAGTGGAGATGACGGCTTAACGCTTCCACTTATGGCGGCTGGCGGCGACGGTGTAATCTCCGTTGTAACCAACATGATTCCTGCCCTGATGGGAGAACTTGTCCACGATTGTCTGGACGGAAAGTTTGCAGAAGCATGCAAAATCCACTACAGGCTTCAGCCATTCTTCCGCGCTGCATTCTGTGATGGAAACCCTTCATGCATCAAGTATGCCATGAACTTAAAGGGTATGCCCGCAGGTTCAGTTCGCTTGCCTTTGGTTGAGCCAAAAGCATCGGCTCAGGAACAGATTAAGGCTGCTATAAAGGACTGTAACCTTTAGTAAAATGAATTGAGTAGGAGACTTATTATGGAAAAGATAAATGTTGGCGTTTTGGGCGCAACCGGCATGGTCGGTCAGAGGTACATCAAGCACTTGGAAAACCACCCTTGGTTCAAGGTAACATACGTTGCCGCAAGCCCCCGCTCTGCAGGTAAGCTCTACAAGGATGCCGTTGCAAACCGCTGGCTCATCGGTGCAGACATTCCCGCAGACGTCCAGAACCTTACAGTTCAGGATGCAAACGACGCAAAGCTTGCTCTTGGCAAGTGCAAGTTTGTCTTTAGCGCACTGGAAATGGACAAGGAAGCAATCAAGGCCCTGGAGGCTGCCTATGCCGCAGAGGGAATCCCTGTCGTAAGCAATGCAAGTGCAAACCGCTGGACAGACGACGTTCCAATGCTGGTTCCTGAAATCAACTATTCACATCTCGACATAATCAAGAAGCAGCAGGAAGCCCACGGCTGGAAGAAGGGCTTCATCGTCGTAAAGCCAAACTGCTCGCTCCAGACATACATGATGCCTCTGCATGCCCTCATCATGGCAGGATACCCTGTAAAGCGCATGATTGTTACCACTGAACAGGCCGTAAGCGGCGCCGGCTATCCGGGAGTTCCTTCTTACGACATGATAGACAACATCGTTCCCTACATTGGCGGTGAGGAAGAAAAGACAGAAAAGGAATGCCTCAAGATTCTTGGCAAGGTGAACGGCTCAAAGATAGAAAACGCAAGCGCACCGGTAGTAAGCTCAACATGTACCCGCGTACCGGTAATTGACGGACACACCGCAAGCGTAAACCTGGAGTTTGACCTGCCGGAAGACAAGAAGCCAAGCCTGGAAGAAATTGAGCGCGTCTGGACAAGCTACACATCGCTTCCACAGGAGCTTAACCTTCCAAACGCCCCTGAACATCCGATTGTAGTCCGCCACGAAGAAAACCGCCCCCAGCCCCGCCGTGACCGCGAGACAGAAAAGGGAATGGCATGCGTAATAGGCCGCCTCCGCAAGTGCAATGTGTTCGACGTAAAGTTTGTAGCCTTAAGCCACAACACAAAGCGCGGTGCAGCCCTTGGTGGAATCCTGAACGCGGAACTCCTTAAGGCAAAGGGCTTCTTTGACGCTCTGTAACCTATAGCTGAATTATAGAAGAGCTGAATTGTTCGATTGCTGAATCAATAAATCATTGAATCGGGGAATTTTCTGAACACAGAAGATTCCCCCTTTTTTTGCAAATATTCAATTATCCTTTTGCACCCTTAATATTCAATCATTCTCTCTGCGGGTTGCTTTTCAAAATATTCCTTAACCCGCTCAATGCTCTCCTCCACGGAAGAAGCGTTAATCATCTGGTTCTGAAAGTAGTGGGAAAAAGAAAAATTCATGCAGTAGTAAAAAAAGAAGCGCTGCAACCTTGTCTTTAAAAACTCAGGAGGCTGGTGCTGCTTTAAGTCTTCAATAAAATCCAGCGCAAGCTTTTCAGCGTCAATCCTTCCGTGGCCGCCCCTAAGCTGGTCAAAAATCCAAGGCTTTTGAGCTGCCGCCCTGGAAATCATTACACCGTCCGCATCGGGTGCAAGGTCAAGTGCCGCCTTAAGCGAGGAGCCGTCCTTTATGCAGCCGTTTATGTAAACAGGAATCTTTCCCCCGTAGCGGCTCACAAGCATCTGTGCGTATTCAAAGCGGGGTGCAAAGCGTTCCCTTTCCTTTATAGTCCTGGGATGAAGGGTAATAAGCTGGACACCCTCTTCCACAAGCATGTCCGTAAAAGAAAAAAAAGAATCTTGTGTAAAGTTGTCCGCCCCAAGACGGCACTTTACGCTAAGCCTCATGCCGCTCTTGGAAGAATCCACCGCTTTTTTTACTCCGCGGATCATCTCACGCGTTTCATCAAGCCCCTTTAGCATCCATGCAATTCCAGCACCGGTCTTGTAAATTTGCGGAGCAGAACATCCCATGTTAACGTCAATCCCAGCACCGCCAAGGCCTGCAAGAATAGACGCCGCCCTTGCAAGAGGTTCAGCCTTGCTTCCTGTAAGCTGCCAGACAATCTTTTGTGGACAGGGAATGTTTTCCGTATAGAATTTTTCAAAAGGGCCACCCCTTACCAAAGAGGGGGCGTTTATCATTTCCGTAAAATACTCGTCCGCACCGCCGCATTTTTCAACAGCGATGCGGAATGCCGCATGGGAAAGAGTTGCCATGGGACCGCATATAAATTTCATTTTAGCATGGCTTCCACAGTCTTAACCGCATCCTCAAGATATTCAGGGTCAAGGGTTTCAACTTCGCCGTTGTCCACCGTAACTGATGTGTGCCTTTCAATCGGGATGCGCGCAAGAACCTTAAGGCCAAAGTCCTTTGCAATGCCTTCTATATTGCTGTCCCCAAAGACGCGGATTTCCTTGCCGCAGTCGGGGCACTTTACGTAGCTCATATTTTCTATAAGACCAAGAACCGGCACATTCATCATGTTTGCCATGTTCACGGCTTTTTCCACAATCACGCGCACAAGCTGCTGGGGGGAAGAAACAACGATGATTCCGTCAATCGGTATGGACTGGAAAACCGTAAGAGGAACGTCACCAGTTCCCGGTGGGCAGTCAACAAACATAAAGTCAACGTCTTCCCAAACAACATCCGTCCAGAACTGACGCACCGCTCCAGAAATAACAGGGCCTCTCCAAATAACCGGATCCGTCTCGTTCTGAAGAAGAAAATTCATGGACATAATTTGAATGCCGCTGGAAGACTTTACGCTCTTAAGGTACTGCTGCTGGCTTCCGTCTGCTCCTGTCATAACGCCACCCTCAGCTTTTTCCTGGGCAAGACCAAATGCCGTTGGAATTGAAGGGCCTGTAATGTCTGCATCCAAAATGGCAGTCCTAAAACCGTCGTTGTGTATCTTTGCCGCAAGCAGGCTTGTTACAAGGGACTTACCAACGCCGCCCTTTCCGCTTACAATGCCGATTACTTTTTTTACCGAAGAACCATCGTGGAGCTTTTCGTGCATGTCACGCTTTTCGCATGTTTGTCCGCATACTGAACAGTTGTGATTGCAATTTTCTTCTGCCATCTTTCCGCCTCTAAAATTAAATCCTTACTAATAGAATATACTACAAGTTAAATATACTAAAAAAAATCCCCAAGGGCAAATTTATAAATTTATTTTTCCTGCAAACATTTTCGCCTAGTGAGCCACAAAGGCTCCCAGCGCACCAAAAAGCCCCATGCTTGCAAGAAGCATTATTATTCCCGCCATAAGAACGCCAAGAATTACGGCAAGAACCGTCTGCTTAAACTTCATGCCCAAAAGACTCGCCGCCAGTGTTCCTGTCCATGCACCAGTTCCCGGAAGAGGAATTCCAACAAAAAGCATGAGAGCAAGAAAAAGACCGCGCCCCGCCTTTTCCTCAAGCTTTTTCCCGGCTTTTGAACCCTTGTCCAAAAAGAAAGAGCAGATTCCCCCGATAAGTTTTTTGTCTTTGCCCCATTCAAGAAACTTTCTTGCAAAAAGATAAATGATTGGAACAGGAAGCATGTTGCCAACAATGCATATCGCGTAGACCAGTACCGTCTGCGGAATGTTGTCACGCCCCATAAGGCCCCAGGCGGTAGCAACAGGAATTGCCCCGCGAAGCTCAATCAGTGGAATCATCGAAATCAAAAAAACACAAAAATATTTAAAAAGCATAGGAGATTCTACCATTAAAACTCAAAAAATAAAAGCCTTTTGCATGGTTCTTTTCTGGACGGTACTTTTATGGACGATAGTCCTAATTGTTCTACCATTTTACTTTTTGGCTAATTCGACAGACTATGCCTCTGCGTCACCCGCTTTTCGTGGTTCCGCTTTCGCTCCATTCCCTTGCGGGAACGGCTCTGCCGCCACTCCAATCGGGCGTAGGATGAATTTCTATGGCTTGACATTTGCATTTTATTTCGTTAACCTGTTAAAAATCATGGTTAACAAAAATCTTTCCACAAAGTATTTTATTCTCCAAGCCTTGCGAAAAAGCAGTACACCTGTCTCTGGCGAAAGCATTGCACAGGAATGCGGTCTTTCAAGAACGGCCGTTTGGAAAGCGGTGCAGGCACTGGTCTCTTCTGGCTACGGAATAGAAAGCGTGGCAAACGGATACGTCTTGCAAAAAGATTTGGCAGACAGCATCTGCCCCTGGGAATTTGGCGCTAAGGAAAAACTTTTCTGCTATTACGGCACAACAGATTCCACTATGGTGCAGGCAAGAAAAGTCGTCCAAGAAATTCAATCTGGCGAAAAACTAAAAATCGTCATTGCAGACAAGCAGACAAAGGGAGTGGGGCAGAAGGGTCGCTCCTGGAAAACCACAAAGGGAAGTCTTGCCTTTACCTTGGTAACAAAAAGCGACTTGCCAATCCTGTATTCAAGGCGGACTGTAATGGCCTGCCAGATAGCCCTCGTGAATGTGCTCAGAAAAAATTCCGGCAGAAATTTCTTTGTGCGCTGGCCAAATGACGTGTGGAGCGAGGAAGGAAAAGTTTGCGGCGTACTTGATGAACTTTATTCAAGCGGCGGCATCTGTTCCTGGCAGAATTTGGGTGTTGGCATAAATGTTTCAAGCCGTCCTTCAATTCAAAAGACAGATAGTGTTTTTAAAAAGGCAGAACCCGGAATAAGGCGCAAAATCATCGGCGATTTTATAACCGAATTTGAGCTTGTAAAAAAAGATATTGCATCCGATACGGAAAACATTGCCCTCCATTGGAACAGCCTTTGCATGGACAGAAAAAAAGAATTCTATGCAAAAGATTGCGGCATAAAAATGAAGTTTATGGGAATAGATTCTTACGGTTCAGCCATCGTGGAAAAGGATTCTGTTTGCAGGGCAATTCCTTTTGGAACCTTTAGTTTTGAAAAAAATTAATTCAAAATAGGAGAAATATATGGAAAAGAAAAAAAGAGGCGCTGGCCTAATTTTAACCTCATTGTTTGCAGCCCTAATCTGCGCGGGATGCTTTATACAGATTCCACTTCCGGGTGGCATACCAATTGTAATTCAGGACATGATGGCTTTTCTTTCTGGACTTTTGCTTGGCCCAATTTTAGGTTCCGCTGCTGTTCTTATTTTTATAATAATAGGATGTCTTGGGCTTCCTGTTTTTACAGGCAAGGCTGGAATAAGTGTTATTCTTGCAGGACCAACAGGCGGTTTTATAATAGGCTATCTTATTGCGGCTTTTCTTGGGGGACTTGTTCTAAGTCTTGCACTTCCACTTGGAAAAAAGCATGGCAAGGCTAAGCAGTATGTCTGGATAAGCGTGGCAGCCTTTCTTGCAACCGTGGCCGCATTTGCCTCTGGGCTTGTTGGCTTTTCACTTGTAACGCACAAAACCGTCTTGCAGAGTATTCCTCTTGTTGTGCTTCCCTTTATTCCGGGCAACATAATAAAGCTTGTGGCATGCGTTTTTCTTACAAAGAAATTCCGTCCTGTAATTCATTCTTACCTTAACTAGATTTTTATGCAGCAGATATTAAAGATTGAAGGGGTAAGCAGACTTTTTTCCGATGGAAGCCTTGCCCTAAAAGATGTAAGCTTTTCTGTTAACTCAGGGGAATTTATTGTGCTTGCGGGGTCAAACGGTTCAGGTAAGACTGTTCTGATGAATCTAATTTCCGGCTTGGACTTTCCAACGCAAGGAAGCATTTCTTTGCAGGAAGGAGTGAAGGTTGGACTTGTCTTTCAGGATGCGGATGCCCAGATACTTGGCGAAACCCCGGAAGAAGACGTTTCCTTTGGTGCAAGGAACTGCGGCTTAAAAAAAGATGCGCTAAAAGAATGTGTGGAAAATTCATTGGATTCATGCGGCCTTTTGCAAAAAAAAGATTTCCCTGCAAGACAGATGAGTGGCGGTGAAAAGAGGCGGCTTGCTGTTGCGGGAATTCTTGCAATGAATTGTTCGCTGATTATTTTTGATGAGCCCTTTGCAAACTTGGACTACGAAGGGGTAAGACAGGTTTGCGCAATTCTAAAAAAGCTAAAGTCCCAGGGAAAGACTGTGATTGTTCTTACCCACGAACTTGAAAAAATACTTGCCCTTGCGGACAGGTTTTTAATTCTTAACAAGGGAAAGCTTTGCTTTGACGGAAGCGTAGAGGAAGGGCTTAGCCTAAACCTTGAGCAGTATAGCATAAGGAATCCCATTTGTTCCTATACCAAGGTGGAGGACTTGTTGTGGCTGTAAATTTGTTTTCCTACCAAAGAGGGAATTCCATTCTTCACAAGTGCAATGCCTTGGCAAAGGTTTTCTTTCTTACTGCATTTTGCATATTTATATTTGTTGACGCAAAATGGATGAGCCCTTTTTTTATTGCAAGGACGGCTACCTGTGTTTTTGTTCCGCTTTTATTGCTTTTTCTTTCCGGCCTTAGCCTAAGGATTTTTTTTAACCTCTGGCCTGTAATACTTACCGGGGTTTTTGTTACTGCCTTCCGCTCTTTTGACCTTCCAGCCTTTTCTTTTAACAGGGATGGATTTTATTCTGGCTGCATTTATGCCCTTAACTTTTTTATGGCAGCCCTTGCTTCTGGCATTGTATTTAAAACAACTTCTCCACTACAGATAAGGGAAGGCCTTTGCAGAGTGGAAGATGCCCTTGCAAAAATTTTCCCCTTCGTTAAAAGGCTGAACCTTGCCCTTGCCATTTCCCTTACAATAAATTTTCTTCCTTCAATTTTTGAATACTGGAACAAGACTGGGCTTGCCTGCAAAGCGAGGTTGCCTAGTTCAAAAAAAAATCACTTTGGAATAAGGATTTTTACCGCACACCTTTCCGCTTTCTTTTCATGCCTCTTGTACCGGGCAGAAACAAGCAGAAGGGCTGTTCTTAACAGGAGCTAACAAAGATTAAAATGAAAAACATAGTTGAAGAACTTAAAGAAAAAATAATTGCTTGCGACTATAAGGTAAATTTTGAAGAGGCACTTTCTCTTTATTCATTTGAAGATGCAGGCCAACTGTTTTCTGCGGCCAATCAAATTAGGATGGCAAAGTGCCCAAGGGAAACAAGCGTCTGTTCCATAATAAATGCCAAGCAGGGGAATTGCGGTGAAGACTGCAAATATTGCGCCCAGTCATGCAGGTGGAAGACTTCCTGCAAACCTTCTGGTCTGATTGGACTTGAAGAAGCCGTGGAAAAATGCAGAAAGGCTTTGGACTTTAAGGTGCCAAGGCTTTCTCTTGTTACTGCTGGCCGCGCTCTTATTGGAAAGGATTTTCTGCATCTTCTTGAATGCTTTAGGGCAATTTCCAAACAATGTCCGGGGCTAAAAACTTGCGCATCGCTTGGCATTATTTCTTACCAGCAGATGTTGGACTTAAAGGCTGCGGGAGTTGTGCGCTACCACCACAACCTTGAGACAAGCAGGGAATTCTTTCCGAATATTTGCACAACACATACTTGGCAGGAAAGAATGGACACCCTTCTTGCGGCAAGAAAGGCAGGGCTTGAACTTTGCTGCGGTGGAATCATAGGCCTTGGAGAGTCCCGCTCTGACAGGATAAAGCTTGCCCTTGAATTGCGTTCCGTAGACCCTGAGTCCATTCCTATAAACGTCCTTAGCCCCATAAAGGGAACGCCTCTGGAAAATGCAGAGGCACTTGGTAAGGAAGAAATCCTTCGTACCATAGCAGTATTCCGCTTTATATTGCCACATTCAACTTTGCGCATGGCGGCTGGAAGAAAGAGCCTTGGTACAAACGGTCGCGATGCCTTTTTGAGCGGGGCAAATGCCCTTATCTCCGGCGACCTGCTTACCGTTTCTGGCACGACAAACGAAGATGACCTTGCAATGCTAAAGGAACTGGGCTACATTCCAGTGTAGACTTCCCCACGGAAATCACCCTTCGGGTACACCGCACGCCCATGCTACGGTGTATCTGTTCCGCTCCCAGGCAAATCCGTCTGAGAAACCCGCGGTGTCGCGGAATAGGTAATTAAACTCGCTTCGCGGCTTGAAGCTACGCTGCCGGGTACGTTCCGCTCCAATGCGGGTTTTCAGCCCACAACGCTACGCACTTGCTACCGTTGTGTACCTTCCGCTGCACAGAAAATTGATTTCCGTGGGGCTTCTCCTGTCAACAGCCTTGTTGAATAAAAGAAGTTTTCCATATATACTCTTAGAAAACGCGGGGGATATATGCCAACAGTAACACTTCTTTCAAGCCAGGTTTCAGAATCCATACCTGACAAAGCTCTATTAAAGGACAAGCGCCATCTTACGGCAAAAGAAGTTTACGTATTGATTCAGAACCGCAACGTTAGTTCTGATCCGGACTGGCAGAATGTCTGGGTTAGCGCAAAGCCCGGAGAGTTTTATCCGGAGCAGATTATTCAGAGTGAATTTTCTGGCTGGGTTGTGCTTGGTTCAATAAGGCCTGCAACCCTAAAATTCCATGACCTTGAACTAAAGACCGGCATTTACCGTTCCTTCCTAAAAAATGTTGCAACAGGCGACGACTGCGTTATGCACAACGTTAGCTACCTGGAAAACTACCGCATTGCAAACCGGGTCCTTCTTTTTAACATTCAGGAAATGTCCTGCACCAACCATTCAAAGTTTGGCGAGGGAATTCTAAAGGAAGGTGAGGCAGAAAAAAACAGGATATGGATTGGCGTTGGAAACGAAAACAATGAGCGCGGCGTCCTTCCCTTTACAGACATGATTCCTGCGGACGCTTTCCTTTGGTCACGCTACAGGGAAGACAAGGCTCTTATGAAGGGCTTTGTGGATCTTACCGAATACGGCAACGACAAAAAGTGCAACACCTACGGAATAGTAGAAGATGATGCCGTAATCAAAAACTGCACTTTGCTAAAGGATGCAAAAATTGGCCGCAACGCCTACATCAAGGGAGCCTTTAAGCTAAAGAACATAACCGTCCTTTCTTCCGAAGACGAGCCAAGCCAGATTGGAGAAGGTGTTGAGCTTGTAAACGGAATAATGGGCTACGGAAGCCACGTCTTTTACCAGGCTGTTGCAGTGCGCTTTGTAATAGGAAGAAACTGCCAGCTAAAGTACGGAGCCCGCCTTTTGAATTCCGTGCTGGGAGACAATTCAACTGTTTCCTGCTGCGAGCTTCTTAACAATTTGATTTTCCCCTTTCACGAGCAGCACCACAATTCATCCTTCCTGATTGCATCTACCGTGATGGGGCAGAGCAACATTGCAAGTGCCGCCACAATCGGAAGCAACCACAATTCCCGCTCACCAGACGGAGAGATGGTTGCGGGCAGGGGCTTTTGGCCGGGCCTTTGCTCAGACTTTAAGTACGACTCTTATTTTGCAAGCTTTGTCCTTGCCGCCAAAGGTTCATACCAGAACGAGCTTAACATAACATATCCATTCTGCCTGCTTACGCCTCCTGATACGGATTCCAATTACGGGCACCCATGCGCGGTGCACATAATGCCGGGCTACTGGTTCCTCTACAACATGTATGCCGTCGTTCGCAACAAGTACAAGTTTGCTTCCCGCGACAAGCGTTTTGTTAAGGTACAGACAATAGAGACAAACCCATTTGCACCAGACACGATTCAGGAAGTGCTAAAGGCAATCCATAGGCTTATAGAGCTTACATCCCGCTACCTAAAGCTTCCTGCAGACCAGTCAAAAAAGATGACTCTTTCCAACCCAGACCCCCAGTTGCTTGAAGAATACAGGGCAAAGGCTTATTTAAAGACCGGGGACGAACTTCTTCAGCTTGCCAAGGATTACCTGCACCAGAACCAGGAGGCAAAGTTTGTCCTTACGGATGACCGCTGCCAGAAAAAATATGGTGCCCTTATCTTTAAGCCAGCCCAGGGCTACAAGGAGTACAGGCGCATTGCAAAGTATTTTGCCGCAGACAGCCTTATTGAATGGGCAAAGGGCATGGGTGTGGAAAGCCTTACGCGGGAGCATATCGAGCGCATCTTGGAAATCCCCCTCTATACAAAATGGGTCAATGCCGGCGGACAGGTTATTCCTGAAGAAAAGGTTTTTGAGCTTTTTGCAAGGATAAAGGAAGGGAAAATTGTCTGTTGGCAGCAGGTTCATGAATTCTACAATGAATGCCAGGCCCACTATGTTGAATACAAGGCCCGCTATGCAATACACATTTTGTCCTACCTCTATTCAATTCCGGTAAGCGAATTTACACCCGCCATCTTTAGGAACATAATGAATGATGTGGCCTACGTTTCGCTTAACATGCTGGAGTCTTCCATTACGTCCCGAGACAAGGACTATACGGACTTCTTCCGCACAATAACATTCCGCAACAGGGATGAGATGGAGGCGGTTGTAGGCAAACTGAATGAATCAGGCTTCCTTAAGGAACTTAAGGCTTCAACCGAGCAGTTTGACTCCGACCTTGAAAGGCTTTTCAGGCTTTTGTGCTAGAGGCCTGCGGATTTTTGTCCAGCATGTTGCCAGTCATATTGCTAGGGCATGTTGCCCAACATATTTCCCTTGCCCTAGGACTGCCTCTTTTTTTCATTTGTGTCCAGATTGAACCTGCGTTCTGCCGCAACAGTTGATGGCGGCCCGTGTCCCGGCATGATTACAGTTCCGTCCGTCTGCGAGTAAATCTTTTTTTCTATGTTCTCACAGAGCATTCCCTTAAAATAAGAGCCGGATGTTTCGCCTATGATTCCAGAAGTTATTACATCGCCTGTAAAGAGTATGTTTCCTATCTTGAAGAGCATGCTGTCCGAGGCGTGCCCTGGTACCGAGTAGTATTCAACTTCAAGCCCTGCAACCTTAAGGTGGCCGTCCCCATGAATTACGATGGACTTGCTGCCGGCAATCTCGTAGTCAGCCGCATAGATGTATGGAGAATATATTTTTTTTAGCGTCGTAAGCGGATGAATCAGGCTTTCCCTGTTGTGGGTTATAAGAACGCCGGTAAGCTTGTAGCCGCCTTTTTCTATCTGGTTTATGATTTCCTCGGAAATAACGACCGGGTCTATGATTAGCGCTTCCATAACCTTGGGGTCGTCGTTCACCACAAGGTAGCTGTTTGAGAATTCATCAAGGCAGAGGTGAAAATAGATTTTCACAGGAATACCTCCTTTTGGTCATCTTCGTTCCTTGGCATTAGAACGTCATCCATGTCCTTGTAGCGGATTCCAAAGTCTCCCATGAGGCCGCCCTTGTTGCGGTCTATGAGGGATTCCCTTGTGTTGGAAAGCCTGAATCCCACGCCCTCCCTCATGGACTCGTAGAAGACAGTCTTTTTTAGGTTGCAGTTGTTCATGGACGTGTTTATGAGCATTGCCTTTATAAAGCGGCTGTTGTAGAGGTCTGAATCGTCAAAGCTGCACTGGTAGGCGGTGATTCCGTTAAAGTTGTTGTGAATCATGTCGCTGTTGGTAAAAAGCACGTGCACAAATTTGGAGCCAGCAAAAGAGCAGAACTGGGTGTTGCCGTGCAAAAAGCTGCAGTCGGTAAAGACGGAAAAGTCCAGCATGCACATGCGAAGCCTTATGTTATCTCCGTGAAGGTTTGAAAAAGTGCAGTGCTGGAGGTTGCAGCCGTAGAAACGCTTGCCGGAAATATTCAAGTTTTCTATTTTTAGCCCCTCTGCATTCATGCCGATTATCCTGTCGTGGCTTTGCAGGTACTTGTGGATGTTTTCTCTTACAAAATCTTTGTCTGGGCTGTGCTCCAGGCACCAATTCTGGTCTTCCATTATGTTTCCGTTATCATCGTAAAGCGTAATGGCTGGTTTTGTGCATCCTGGGCACTGGCATTTGTGAAAAGCGTACATACAAATACTTTACGGTATTGAAATCATTTAGTCAAATGGTTAAAATTGAATCATGTGCTGGAAATGCGGAAAAACCGTCACTTTGGAAAATGTCTCCAGGGCCTCTGAATGTCCTGAATGCCACTCGGACTTGCATTCGTGCAGGAATTGCCTTTTTTACGAGCCTGGAAGCTATCACGACTGCCACGAAAGCGCGGAGGAACTTGTAGCGGACAAGGAAAAGGCCAACTTCTGCGACACCTTCCGCATAAAAAGGGAGTGGACTTCAGGTGCGGCGGGTTCCGCAAGCAAAAAAGCAGAAGATGCAAAAAAAGCCTTTGAGTCTCTTTTTGGCTGATGGCGGCTTTCTGAACGGTAATAAAAATGAACACTTCTACAAGACCTTATATTGACTTTGCATTCTTGGACAGCGGAACTGGCGGAATTCCCTACATGCTAGAGCTAAAGGAAAAATCCCCTCAAAGCCGCTGCATCTATTTGGGAGACACCCTGCACTTTCCCTACGGTGAAAAATCATCCGAGCAAATTTTGTCATGCGCCTCTAGTGCGGTAAAGCTCATCGTTGAAAAATGGAACCCACGTGCAATTGTGGTTGCCTGCAATACAATCAGCGTAACGACCCTTCCCGAATTGCGCACTGCATTTCCCTCCCTTCCAATTGTTGGGACTGTTCCCGCAATAAGACTTGCCGCAAGGGTAACCAAAAACAAAAGGATAGGGCTTCTTGCAACAAACGCCACCGTGCGCCATCCCTACAACCAAAGGCTGGTAAGCGAATTTGCAAGCGACTGCCAGGTATTTTTGCGCGGCGACCCGGACCTTGTCTCTTTTATAGAAGAAAAACTTTTTACCTCGTCAATGCAGGAGCGGATGGATGCCGTAAAACCTGCAGTAGACTTTTTTGCACAAAATGGCTGCGACACCATAATCCTTGGCTGCACCCACTTTACCCACATTGCAAAAGACATTCAGGCGGCGGCAGGAAAGGACGTGCGGGTTGTGGACAGCAGGGAAGGGGTTGCAAAGCAGGCTCTTAGGGTAGAGGAAGCTGGTAGCGGAGGCATGGAAAGCCAAAAATCCCTGCCCCAAGACATGGCCTTCTTTGTAACAGCTGCAACGCCAGTTCAGGAAGCAGAATACAAAACCCTCTGCAATAATTTTGGAATCCCCTGGGGGGGAATCATCTAGCTAGTTTTCTTTCTTTTTCTGGAGCCGCCTTAATGGTGAAACTGACCCTTCGGGATTTGTCTTGTTACGGGCTTTGCGGGGCTTGCCCTCCGGCCGGTACCCTTCGGGTACTTGCTTCGCAACCCCTCCAATCCCGGCTAGGGTTTGTTTGCAATATTTGAACATTGGGTCTGGAACTTGAAAGCAGTCACCCTGAACTGCTACGCCACATTCGCACGCACTTGCTACGAATGTGGATTCAGGGTCTGTATAAGTTTTCACTTTTGCTTTGGACAGATTCTGAATCAAGTTCAGAATGACGGATGGCAAGGTGCTTTTTTGTAGGCAGATTGCGAATAAAGGTTTGCATTGCACAATGCCATCTATGGTCGCGTGATGGTGAAGGTGCAGCTTTGTGTTGTACTTCTGGCATCGGCAAAGAAAGCATTTGCATTGGTGTATGTTGTACTGCCAATGCTTCCGGAGAAGGTAAGCCCGGATGCAATACCTATTGTTGGCCCACCACCGTTTTCTACGTATAGGCTAGTAGGCTCTCCTCCGTCAGTTCCAGGTTTACCGTCAAAAGTAAGCGTTGCGGTTGTTTTTGTGTCAAATGTAAGTATTATATCTGTGCAGGGGTTTGACTTCAGCTGTATGCCTCCGTGGTGAGAACCGATTAGTGTATTGTCCCCTTCCAAAATCAGGTTTACGCCCATGCATAAAGGGGGAAGGCTTGATGAGGTGACGTTGTTTTGTATATAGAGTGCGCTGCAATCACTTTCAAACGGTTTGTTAAGATTTCTGAGCGTAACGTCAAAGGTAGGATTAAAAGTGTTCTGTAGTTTTAAGGTTATTTCCTTACTGTTGCTGCTTGTTACAACCCATGACTGAGCAGGGTCTGTAATAGTTACAGCCGAAGTATCTGGCTGCAAAAGTCTGCAAAGATTGCCATCGGCAGCGACGCACCATTTGTTGCCGTCTGCATCATCTGCCACGGCAAATTTTGCGCAGTTTGCGGCAACGAGGGAGCTAGAGCCTAAAAGTACTATGTAGTTGCCGTAGCTAAAATCAGCGTATGTCCCTGTTGCGTTTATTGGTATTATTGTTGCAGCGGAACTTGATGTAAGGTCATCTTTGATTTCTATTGTTGCAAAGGGATCAGCTCCTGAATGATCTACATCAGATGTCTTAAGACAAACTTTTCCTGCCTGTGAGTTGCCGGACATTTTGAAATTACCCATGGTGAAATCCACATCATAGTCTGTGTTTGAAGTTATGCTGCCGCCGTTCATGTTCAGTGTGGCTAATGAATTTCCAATTGTAACTCCACTTCCGTAGAGGTTTGAAGCTTGCAGGTTGGATGAATTTTGTGAAATCTCAGCCCCATCGAATGTATTAAGGGTTCCTCCGTGTAAATCCATCCCTGTGCAATTGTTGCTCTTTACGCTACCGTAAAGGTTAACTGTTCCATCTTCTATGTATATTCCTCCGCCGCTTCTTCCACTGGAGTTGGCATTGTTGCATACGGATGCAGTATGGGAAGAGCTTGTGCCTATGTTGACAGTTCCGTTTTTCACATAAATTCCGCCGCCCTTTTTTTGTTTTTGAGTAGAGCCAATGCAGGCATAGTTGTAAGAGACTTTTGAGTTTCCTTCCATATTGAAAGTTCCGCTTTCAACATAAACACCGGCACCATTGGTAGCTTTGTTTGCATCACTTTCTGATTCTGATGGATAACCTGAAGTAACTGATTTTCCTACAACCGCATTGTCCTTTAGCGTTACGCTGCCGTCTTCTAAATAGATTCCTCCTCCTTTTATTGCCGCACATCCATAAATTTTACCAGAGAAAGTAAGGCTTGCACCATCATCAATATGGACACCGCCACCTTTGGAACCTGAATTTGCGGAGTTGTCGCATGCTGTAATGGAGCTGTTTGCATCTATAGTGGCACTTCCTCCGGGAATGAAAAGACCTGCGCCACTTGTAAGGTTTCCTCCCCCTTTTGTAAGAGTGCTGCTTTGCATTGTTAGGCTTCCGTTAAGATTGGTAATGCACCTTACCGAGTTGTTTCCGTCCAGAATTATTTTTTTTAGCAAAAGTTCTTTGTTAATGTTATGGTAGACAAGTTGTTGGTCAGAAAATGATGATGCGGGTTTTATTGTTGCCTTAACGTTATTGTTCGTGGATGTGCAGATTATTGACAGCTCCAAGTTTGGATTTATGTTCCTTGTAGCCGTCCATGTCTTTTCTGTAGTGTCCGTGGTGTTTCCAAGGTAAAAATTTGCAGCATAGTCTGTGTTGAATATGGAACCTGAATTTTTGATGAAGGACTGGAAGTCTGTGCTTCCGCTGCCGGGGTTGTTGAACCTTGCAAACTGACTGTTTGTATTTAAGCATACGGCATCTGCCTTGCCGTTGGAACTTGTGCTGTCGTCAAAGTATGCGCCGTTTCCGCTTGGTCCGCTTAGGGTTTGAGCTTTTTTGATGTATACGTTGTTTCCTTGCCCGTTTGCCGTGTTTCCTTTTATGGAACCGTAATTAATTCCAAGACTTTTGCAGTCGGCATAGATTCCGCCGCCGTCTTTTGCGGTGTTCCCGGTGATTGTGCTGCCGCTTAGTACCGTAAAACTTGCATTGTTTGCAACGTAGACACCGCCACCGTCCCCTGCGGTAGAACCGTTTTTTAGCGTTATGTCCTGTATTTTGACATTTGCATTTGACTGCACATTCAGTACACGCCCTTTTTGGTCTGCGTCTAGTGTAGCACCGCTTCCTTCACCAACTATTTTAAGGAAGCCTATGGAGCCTGGTACGTCTATAAAGGCATTCCCGTAAATGCTTGTTGCCGTAATTGTTCCAATAACATGCAGTTCCCAGGGGTTGCTTTCTGTGATGGCCATTGTTGAGCTTAGGCTGGATGCAACTTCGTTAAGGCGGGCCATGGCGGCTTCCATTGTGTTAAAGGGGCGTTCGGATGTTCCTGTGGCTTCTCCTGCCGGGTAGCCGCTTGCGGACACGTAGACTTTTCTGTATACGAATGTCTTTACACAGTCTTCCGTTACGCTAAAGTTTGTTCCGCTTATATGAGGGGCTGTTCCGCTTGTCCAAGAGTTTGTTGTGAGCTCTGAGTATACCGCAACGTATTCTGTGCAAGAATAAAGGGGAATGGAGTTTGCTGCGCTGCTTGCATCCTTATAAAATTTAAGGGTCAGTTCGTATGTTCCAGTGGCTACTGTAGCGGCCTGTATGTTAAGGCTTGTTGCTGGGTCAGTGCCGCTGTTACCGGAGGAAAGGCTTGGAATGCTGCTTTCGTAGGTGCAGTAACCTATTCCGCTGCCTGTTTCCCAGCTTATTGTAAGGTTAACGGTTCCGTTTCCGGGACCCGGAATCAAAAAGAGGCTTTCTGTTGCGTATGGCGATGAAGGGTCTAGCGTTACTGCTTTTGGCTCGCTTTGTAGGATGGTGGATTCATCCTGTTTTGCGTATGCCGTGATTTGCCAGGTTCCTGCCGTAAGCGTGTTGTTGAAGAAGAATTCCTTGTTGTCGGGGCTTAATTCACCATAGACCAAGGCATTGTCGGAGCTGCGTCTTGCTGTTACTGAATAGGTGAGGTCGCTTATGGTTGGTATTGCGTTGCGGTTACCTGTCTCTGGGGAATCAATGGTTTGGCGGGGAACTGCCGTTACGTTTCCAAGGCAAAATGTTCCCCTCAAGCTGTAGCCCTGTTCTTGCTTGCTGGATTCTGGTGCATTGTCTGGTACTGAGGGAGAGACTAGACCGGAACATGAGAAAAGTGTTGTTATTTCACATACTGCTGTAATTGCAATAATAGTGGCAAAAAGACTTTTTTTCATGACAACCCCCTTTGTGGGAATGACTCTATACTATATTATACGGCAGATTTTGTAAAATTCAAGTGCAAAATGTGGCAAAGGGGGCTGGTGGGAAAAACGGCCCTTCGACTGGCCGCTGGACGCTGTGTTGCGGGTGCAGGGACAAAAGAAGCCTAGCCCCGACAGTAAGGGCCCGCCGCAGGCGGGTTGCCGTTAGGCAATGGAGGCGGGAGCCGGAACCCTGGATGGCGGGGTCTAAGGGCAGTGTCTGCCGGTTTTAGCCAAGGAATGTGGTGGTTTTAAAGCAATGTGCTCCAAATTAATAAAAGGGCTGTATTTGCCAAAGGCTATTGAACGATTTTGAAAAAAGAGTTATATTCTATTGTAAGAATTTCTTTTTTAGGAGATATATTATGGCTAATGTTAGAGTTGCTATTAACGGTTTTGGTCGTATCGGCCGTTTGGCTTTCCGCCAGATGTTCGACGCTGAGGGTTATGAAGTTGTTGCAATCAACGACCTTACAAGCCCAAAGATGCTTGCTCACCTTTTGAAGTATGATACAGCACAGGGTGG
>DJYC01000013.1 GCA_002448445.1 Treponema sp. UBA6988 | reverse complement strand
CTGTTGGAAGCAATATCCAGGAAATTTATTCCAAACTTATAGAGAAAAATATATAAAAATTGCAATTTTCACTGTATACAGTGGTAAAAATTAATAAAAATTCCCTTTATAGGGTGAAATATTGTTGATTTTTGCAAAAAAACGCAATACAATGAACTTATGAGCATCAGCAAAGATAAAGTCAAGGAAGTCATTCTTGAAAATCAAAGGTTCACGCAGGGGCTGAGTTTAATAAGGCGAAGTATAAGTATTCAACCAAAGTTCAATTACATATTTGTTGGTCTTCGTCGCTCGGGCAAGTCATATCTTCTTTTTCAGTGCATTCAAGATTTATTGTCTAATGGTCATGCCATAGATGAAATCCTGTACTTCAACTTTGAGGATGACCGTCTTGACGGAATTGAACTTGCGGATTTGGATTTGATTTTGCAATGTTACGGAGAAATGTTCAGCTACAAGCCTTTCATTTTTCTTGATGAAATTCAAAATATAGAGGGGTGGGAAAAATTTGCCCGTCGCTTGGCTGACAACAAATATTCTGTTTACATAACAGGGAGCAATGCCAAAATGCTTTCCAAAGAAATGGCAACGGTTCTAGGAGGCAGGTTTTTGGTGCAGAACGTGTTTCCTTTTTCTTTTGAAGAGTATCTTTCATTAAATGAGATAAAAATTGATTCCGTTTCAATAATTCGTGATAAAAATAAAATAGTGCGCGAGTTTGAGAATTATTTTTATAACGGTGGACTTCCAGAACTTCATTATGCAAAAGGTGCGGAAAAGCGTATGTGGCTAAGCAACCTTTATAATAAAATTTATTTTGGCGATTTAGTTTCGCGCTATAAAATTAGGAATGAACGTGCTGTAAAATTGCTCATAAAAAAAATCGCCGAAAGCATAAAGCAGCCAACCTCATATACAAGGCTTTCGAATATTATTTCTTCCTGCGGCTCAAAAGTAAAGTCAGAAACCGTTGCAGAATATTTGGATTATGCAGAGGAAGCATGGCTCGTGTTCCATGTGGAAAATTTTTTTGCAAAACTTTCAGAACGTGAATCTGTAAAAAAATATTACATAACAGACAATGGTATTCTAAATTTGTTTCTTACAGACCCGAACACATCTCTTTTGGAGAATCTTGTTGCCATAACTTTGTTCAGAAGCGGAAAAGAATTTTTCTATTATCGTTCACCAGACTGCGAAGTTGATTTTGTGCTCCCCGAGGAAAAACTTGCAATGCAGGTGTGCTACAGCCTTGCGGACGCTGAAACCCAAAAACGAGAGTTCTCTGCTTTGTACGCATTATGCAAGCGGTATGAAATGGAAAATTGCATTGTGATTTCAAAGGATACAGAAGAAAGTGTTATATACAAAGGTCTTGAAATAAAAATCCTGCCTGCCTGGAAATGGATTTTGACTCAGCAAAAACAAAGAAGCGCGTAGACAAGTTAGACACAGAAAAATATTTTTTTTTCTTTTTTCTGGACCACATTTTTTTTGCAAACCCGCTTTGCAGGGCTACGCTATCGCTCCGGCCCGCCTTGCTGCGGTCTGGCTTCGCCACCCTTCCAATCGGGGGTAGGCTTTTGTTTGCTGTCGATTAAATACAAAATGCAAACAGTTATGATGTAAGACCTAAGTAAAAAACTCAGATACTTGACTATATTGTTAACTTTTGTAAAAATAAATATACAGGGCTTGGCAGTGGAGTAATTACAGTGAACGCGAAGTTTACGGTTCCGGATGGTGCAAAAAATGTCATCTATATTTAATTATCTTCGATGATCTTGCTAGGATGGATTTTATTATGGTGGAAAAGCGAAATACGATGCACTGTTGGAGGAATCGCCGCAATTGCAAAATAGCAGATGACAGAGACTTGAGAAGTAGAGGGAATCTGTATATGGCAGAATAAGGTTTTGAATATTACTTACTGCGTAAGTATTAAAAAGAATGCCGACGGCGAAAATCTTGCAGGCCTTGCAAATACCGGTATACGTGTCATAAGGAATTCTGATGACTTACAACGGCGTATACAAAACCGGTTGCACTTCCGGCTTGGTATTACTTACAAAAGAAACAATAAACGAAGAAACTGCTACAAAAGTATTGCATGACAAGAATCAAATGATTCTGATTTACAGTCGAAGTGGCAGACACAGCAAAATTGCTGCACGAGTTTGCTAGAGTTAGGATATGCCAATTTCATTAAGTTCTGCGGGATTTTGGATTATAAAGGAAAAGTAGAGAAATAAAGGAAAACAGCTATATGAATACAACTATAACAATGAAAGAACTATTAGAAAAAAACAAGAACTTTATCATTCCTGAATACCAACGAGGATATATATGGGGAAAATCTCGAAAGGCTTCGAAAAACTCGGTGGAATACATATTAGAGACATTAATAAACCATTTTGATTCTGGTGTAGAAGTTTTTTTACAAGGCTTAACTGTTACGGAAAATAATAGCAGTATTGTTCTCATTGACGGGCAGCAGAGAACAACATTTTTTTATTTACTTTTCCAATATCTAAGATATAAAGGCAATTTCACAATAAGATATAGTATCCGAACTGAATCAGATAATTTCCTAAACCAAGATATAAAAGCTATTGATTTTGATAACATCTGTGAAACTGAAGAAGAAAGATTTCAAGATATATATTATTTCAAAAGGACATTAAGAATTATTCATGAAAAACTTGGTAACTGTGACAAAGATAAATTCTCTGATTTCTTATTGAACAAAATAAAATTCTTATACATAAATATTCCTGAAGACAAAGCCGTTGAAGTATTCACTATGATGAATGGAAGCAAGGCTATAATGAAAACAGAAGAAATCATTAAAGCAGAACTTCTACGATTGGTTTCTAAACCAACAGTAAATTCTGCTCAGGAAGAATGGGAAGAAAACAATATAAGAAGTAGATATGCTAGGGAATGGGATAAATGGCTTTATTGGTGGAACAAAAAAGAAATAAGAACGTTTTATCAAATTGAACACAATAAGGTAATGGGATTACTAATAGAAACTTATTTCAATTCAAAGAATAGTAATCCAAAATTTAAATTTTCATTTGAAAATTTTAAACACATTCTTTTTAGTAGCATTAAAAATGAAAGTGTTGAAGCCAAACAAGTATTTTATGAACTTCGTCAGTTACAAAAATATTTTGAAGATGTCTTTTATAGCATAAATGATGGCATCTACCTTCATAATAAGATAGGAGCAATCTTATGCGTATTCGATAATGATAATCGAAGAAAATTCATTAATGATTTTTTCGCAAATCGAACAATATCTATTGCCGATATCGAAAACTATTACAATCTTGTTTTCTTAAATCTTAATCATACACAAATCATGGATGCTATTTTCAATAAGAATCAGAATGAAGACGATAATGATGATCCTGTAGAAATAAACAAAAAAGCGCTAATTGATATATTGCAATACGATGATTTATATTGGACAAGTGGAAATAAATCTGACAATCAGAAAATATTGGCAGATTTACTCTTATTACGATTAAATATTGAAGAAGACACGAAACTTCATCGTCCTTTTGATTTTTCAATATGGGAAAAAGGAAAGTATTCTTTAGAGCATATTTTTCCTAAATCAAAATCTTTTAGAATTATAGATGGAAAATATTATTTAGAAAACAAACCCGAAGAACCAGTACAAAAAAAGGATACTGTTGGCTTACTTAATCGTGCAGATTTTAATAATAATGGCAGTGTACAGTGTATAGGAAATTTGGTTCTGTTATATGGTCCAGAAAATTCAAAATTCGGAAACAAATCTTTTGAGGAAAAGAAAAAGATTTATTTTAATTACGATTTAAAAACGGTAAAAATAATGAAAAGCCTTAGTCTACTGCATACTATATCAATTTTTTCAAATTCAAAATGGGAAGTAGAAGAAATTCAGAAAAACAAAGCAAATATAATTGAGAGGGCTAAAGAATATTATGGCATGTAAATTTGATTCAGGTTCAGACTATACAATTAAAGATTTCTTTTCTGGTGATAATAAGATTATTATCCCAGATTTACAACGCGATTATTGTTGGGGCATTTCTGAGTATGATAAAGAAAATCTTGTAAGACTCTTTTTTAATAGTATTTATAATTTATATAAAAATAGAAAAGAAAAAGAACTCTACAACCTTGGATTAATATATGCATATGAATTTCCTGAAACATATTTTCAATTCTGCGATGGACAGCAGCGAATTACAACAATATTTCTTCTGCTTGGGTTACTAAATAAATACACCAATGGGAAATATATCAATCTATTAGTCTCTGAAAAAGAACTTTCTGGAAGTAAGAATCCATATTTGCAATATGCTATTAGAGAAACGTCCCTGTCATTCTTATATGATTTAGTTAACAAATTCTTTATAGAAAACAAAGAACTAAAAGTAAAAGATATCAAGGATCAATTTTGGTATTTTCGGGAGTATGATTATGATCCAACAGTAATTAGTATTCTTAATGCTCTGACTGTATTAGAGTCTTGCCTTGAAGATAATACAGAAGACACGAATTTTCTGAAGCTTGGAAACTTCATATCAGAGCAATTAACATTTTTATATTATGATACTAAAGATAGAAGGAATGGAGAGGAAACCTTTGTTGTTATAAATACAACAGGAGAAGCTTTATCTTCCACAGAAAACTTAAAACCATTACTTATTTCATGTCAGCCTGCAAAAGAACAATCAGCTTGTAGCGAAGAATGGGAAAAATGGGATCATTATTTCTGGCAGCATAGAAATCCTGAAAAAAATGATACTTCCGATAATGGCTTAAAAGAATTTTTTCGATGGATTGTCTTGCTATCTATAGAGCCTGGTTATGCAGAATTTAAAGTAATCGAAGAGTCGGGGCACTATGATTTTGATGTATCAAAATATCCATTTAATGATTTAAAAGACTACTTCACAATTATCGATTTTCTTTTTAAGAAAGATTGGTATGATGAAAGAATATTATCTCCAGACGAAGATGGAAATACTTTAATTGATTGGTTTAAACTTTTACCTGTAATGCTTTATATAAAAAGATTTGGTTTCGGCGATGAAAGAGCGATTTTAAGAGTGTTTAAATTCATAACACATTTGGCTGAGATCAACAATGTTAGCAAAGCCGTATTAACATTGCTTCCTAATATCCTAAAAACAATAAAAGGACTTCCGAATAATGATATTTGTTCTATACTCAATATACCTGATGTATCAGAACAGATATTAACAGATGAAGAGAAAATTAAATTTAATCTATTTAAGAATGCAAAAAATAGAACTGAACTAGAAAATAATTTTTGGAGAGTTGAAGAAAAACCTCTATGGAAGTCTGAAATCAATTTACTCTTAAAATGGAGTACAGATAATAATGTATTCGATTTATCAAAATTCAAATCGTTTGATTTAGCATTTGATAATTTATTTAACATTGATCATGACTATTTCCGAAGACTTGCTCTAAAAGAAATTGATGGTGATGTTTTTCCTTTTCCAAAAGGGCGAAATTATTGCTTCTGTTATGGTTATGATGATTGGCATAACTTAATTGTTGAAAATGAGAAAGATATCAAAAGAATAATAAAACACTTCATCAATAAAAATACGGATGAGAGCGAACAGAAGGCGAAAGAATTATTGGAAAAAGAAATTGATGCCATAAATTCCGGTACTTCAAAAAAGTACAAATGCTCTCTTGAAAATTTTATTGTTTATCCAGAATTACTGGAATTATGTGAACATAAAAATGTTCGTTGGGATGATGAAGATTTTGGAACATGGCTTATAATTCCAAAAGAAAAGGCAACAAGTTACATGATTCTTGAAAATGCCATCATTTCTTCCAAATTAAAGGCTTGCAACTTGGATGCCGGGTGGTATACGTGGTTTCATAATGTTCCAGAGCAGTCGTGTACCGTTGTAGAAAAGGATGGAGTTGCAGCAATTGATGTTCATTATGATGGTAATGGAAAATATCATCTAGAATTGTTTGCACGAGACGGAACTACTAAGGAATCAAAGAATAAGATTCGACAAGTTTCAGAGAAGCTTTCAGGAACTCCTTTAGGCTCTCGTTTTTTCTTTAGTGGCCTTACGGACACGAAAAACTCAAAGGTTGTAAAGAAAATTCTTGAAATTATAAATGAAATAGAATCCTAACCTCCAATCGGATTGACACAATACTTCTTTTGCTTATAACCTTTCCAATGTGCGTCCATCCAGATGCTGTCGAATTGTTTGGCAGTATTTTTGCTAAGTTGTGTTTTTTTACCTTTCATGCCGGATCCAGTGATATTTGCAGAACCAATATGGACTGTTTTCAAACCAAAAATGATTATTCTTAAATGAAACGGAGGCAGAAACTCTTTTTGTTTCATTGATCAAGTTTGGTGTTTTATTGGTATCAGTATAAAGTTGTCGCTTCAGGGTGGAGTGAAATAACAAAAATGCTAGTATGACTGAGAACGAATATAAAGAAGTATACAAAGAGTTTAAAGAACATGCCATTCATGGAATAATCTCCGGCAGGGATGACAGTATCAAAAATGCCAAGGAAGAATTGAAAGCTCTTCTTGATAAGTAATAAATTTTTCAAAAATTTTTTCTGGTATATCATTATTTGATGGTGCAGGTGGGGTAAAATCAAGAAACTACTGATTTGCAGGTTAAGGAGGAATTATTTTATGAAAAAACACATCAACTATCTATTGGTTTCTTTATTTGCTTTTATTTTGGCAGCTGGGAATTTGTTTGCACAGTCAAAAAGAATTTCCGCGAATGGAGTGACTGTACCCGAATGGATGCAGAATTGTGAGATTCTTCAATCGGAATATGCCTTTGGCAGTACCCGCACGATTGGGCAAGTTCTTTCCATGCCAAAAGAAAGTCCTACTTTTGCGACAAAGATAAAAAGCGTTACGGTAAAAGACAAGAATCTATACCTTGTTTATCAGGTTATGGACAAGGATAAGACTGTCGTTGCAACGCTTAAGGTGGATTTTGTTTGTTCCAAATATAAAAATGCTGGTTACTGTTTTATATCTGCAATATCTATTGAGAATCATCTAAAGTTTAACAAGCTTTCATATACATGTTCAAACCCAAATACATACCCAAGGGAACATGGGCAATGCCTTGGAACTCTCTTGGAAATCGTAAACGGCTTTTTTACCGATGAGGTTGCTTTGAACAAGCAAAGAGAAGCCGAGAATAAAAAACGGGAAGAGGAAGCTAAAAGAAAAGAAACCGAAAGAAGGATAAGAAATGCAGAAGAAAGTCTTATTTCCGACTTCTTGGGGCGTAGTTCTAAGACTTACATCGATGATGAATTTCTTGATTTGGGAACAATAACTTATGACAGCATACTTGATGATGAAAATTTAAATATCAGACTTTACGCCATAGCAAATAAAGCTAGTGTAAAAAAAGGTCTTGCGCCATATTATTATCAGGAGGTTGGAAGCAACCTTATATATGATGCTGACGAATGGAATGTTTCGGATAAGGTATATTGTGATGAAAATGCTAGCGGATTCATTATTCAGGGAGAGTCCAAGAGCAGTCTAAAGCTTTTACAAAGGGACAAGGAGCATAAAGCAAAGGTTGATGCGGAAAATAAGGAAGCCAAGAATTCTGCCGTAAAATCTTACTTTGAAAAAATCTCTGGCGCAGGAGTTTTAGATGCTGGTAATGGAACTTTGAATTTTAAAATTCCTTTGGATTCAGCTTATGACAGAAAAAATAATAAATTTGCATTAAAAGACAGTTCGGGAAAAGTATGGGCAATTAAATTCCATGAGTTTTTGGAGCGTCTAAAAGAAGTTACAAATCAGGATTTTGCGATTGACCAGGATGGCTGTTTGTACAGGGCTGCTACGGAGGAAGAAAGGAAGCAGCATGAGGCAGATCTAAAAAAGCAGAGAGACAAAGAAGATGAAGAATTTGTAAAGGCGATAGTTGCTTTGAAAGAAGAAGGCTCTGATTCAAAGACGATTGAATATGGTTTTATTCCTGCAAGCTTTAATGGTAGTGGGTATGACAGCAGTTCTCCTGTTGTTGATTTGACTCGCATGTATGGCATTCTGAACAAGGCAAGCAAAAAGGCTGGCTATTCCCCCTGCTATTATCAGGAACAAAAGAAAAAGAAAATCTTTGATGTTGACAAATGGGACTTGGGTAAATATGAGATAAGGTGGATTGGAACTTGCACTTGCGAGTGGGAAAAATCTGACTCTATAAAGCGTGATGAAAAGGCCAAGGGCTTTTATGGTGACTATTACAGTAACACGGACAGCATAAGAATCTTTAGGAATGATTCCTTGCAGTTGAAGAAAAAAGGAAAGGCATTTCTTAAGGATATGTATGATTTTGTGGTGAAGTGACCCCAAAACCAAGCCTACGCCCGATTGGAGGGGCCCGCCGGAGGCGGGTTGCCGAAGGCAATGGAGCGGAAGCGGAACCCCGGAAAGCGGGTAGAAATTGCATCCATGCAATTTCTACCCGTGAGTTTTCTTCGAAAACTCACCGATTCTAGCCGCAAAGAAATGACGCGCCCTCCATGGCGCTTCTTGTTTGCGAGAGGGTAGGAATTGCATGGGGTCTGACCGGTTCCGTAGGACCGGGCACAGTTTAAGTTGGCATGCCGTCCAGAAAGAGAAGAAGAGTTTTAAGATTAAGTTTTTCCTTATAAAGCCTTTCTGTGGAAACTTGACCATTTTATTTTCTGCTAGTATAATGGTTTTATGGGTGGAAATAAAAATAGTAAGACGGCATCTAAGACATCAAAGGCTTCTTCTGTAAAGAAGGTGACTTCTGTTAAGAATGTAACTTCTGCAAAGAATGTGACTTCTGCAAAGAATGTGACTTCTGCAAAGAAAGTCAGTTCTGCAAAGGTGCCTGCCGTAAAAAAATCGAGTGTAAAGAAAGAATCTTCAAATAAAGCTGGTGTGAAGGGGACGGCTAAGAAGGCTTCCGCTTCCGTAAGTAAGGTTTCTGCTGTAAAGGCTTCGGCTGCAAAGGAAGCTGCCCTTTTGGCAAGGGACCTTCCTGCTTCTGCTACTTCTGCGGCAACTTCGGCTCCTGCGGCTCTTGCCACATCTGCAAAGACATCTGCGCCTGCAAAAAAATCCAAGGTTTACGACGAAAGCCAGATTAAGCACCTGGACGCGCTTGAGCATATCAGGCTTAGAAGCGGTATGTACATTGGCCGCCTGGGAGACGGTTCAAACCAGAACGACGGTATTTATGTTCTTCTAAAGGAAGTAATCGACAATGCCGTGGATGAATTCATCATGGGCTACGGCAAGCGCATAGACGTTGAGGTTGTGGAGAATACGGTTAAGGTTCGCGACTATGGCCGTGGTATTCCTCTTGGCAAGGTTGTTGAGTGTGTTAGCGAGATTAACACTGGCGCAAAGTATAACGATGACGTTTTCCAGTTTTCTGTTGGTATGAACGGTGTTGGTACAAAAGCGGTCAACGCCCTGTCTTCGCATTTTAGGGTTGTTTCCGTGCGTAAGGGGGAGTGTACCGAAGCTGTGTTTGAAAGGGGAAAGCTTGTAAGCCAAAAGACTGGAACCCTAAAGCAAAAGCAGGCAGACGGTACTTATTTTGAGTTCACCCCAGACGAGGGCATTTTTGGCAAGTACCACTTTAACATGGAGTTTGTGGAAAAGCGCATCTGGAACTATGCCTACCTCAATTCAGGCCTTACGCTGCGCCTTAACGGTCAGGACTTTAAGAGCGACAACGGTCTTTTTGATTTGCTTAACAAGGAAATAGACGACACCTGTCTTTACCCCATCGGAAGCTATACAGGTGAGCACTTGAAGTATGCCTTTACCCACACTAATTCTTACGGTGAGACTTATTTTTCTTTTGTAAACGGCCAGTATACGGCGGACGGTGGAACCCACCTCAATGCCTTTAGGGAAGGTTTTGTCCGCTGCATAAATGAATTCTATTCTTCTGACTACAAGGCGGAGGATGTTCGCGAGGGAATTGCGGCTGCCGTTCTTGTAAAGATTAAGGATCCTGTTTTTGAAAGCCAGACAAAGAACAAGCTTGGCAATACGGACATTAGGCAGTGGATTGTTGGCGAGGTTATGTCTGGTCTTAACGACTGGCTGCACAGGAACCCCCAGGCTGCGGAAAAAATCAAGGAAAAGATAGAGGCTAACAAAAAGCTTCGCACTGAACTTAGCGAAGTAAAGAGCAAGGCAAAGGAAGCGGCTAAGAAAATCAGCATACGCATTCCAAAGCTAAAGGACTGCAAGTACCACGTTACGGATGGGGCAAAGGGTGAAAATTCAATGATTTTCATTACGGAGGGAGACTCTGCATCCGGTACCATGACCCATAGCCGTGACGCTTCTTTCCAGGCAATTTTTTCCCTTCGCGGAAAGCCCGAGAACATGTACGGCAAGAAACAGGGCGACATTTACAAGAACGATGAGCTTTACCAGCTGATGATGGCTCTTGGAATAGAGACCAGCGTGGAAAACCTCAAGTATTCAAAGATTGTTATTGCAACCGATGCCGATAACGACGGCTACCACATTAGGAATCTTGTGATGACTTTCTTCCTTGGTTACTTTGAGGAGCTTGTTACAAGCGGGCGTGTCTTTATTCTTGAAACACCGCTTTTCCGTGTGCGCAACAAGAAGGAGAACATCTACTGCTATTCGGAAGAGGAAAGGGACAAGGCTCAGGCAAAGCTTGGCAAGGGGGCAGAGACCTCCCGCTTTAAAGGCCTTGGAGAAATAAACCCGTCTGAATTCCGCCAGTTCATAGAGCCGGAGACCATGCACCTTACTCCGGTTGAAATAAGCCAGCTGAAGGTTGTGCCTAAGCTTTTGAGCTTTTACATGGGAAAGAACACTCCCGAACGCCGCGAGTTCATAGAAAAGCACCTGCTTGGCAATGCGGACATTGATGCGTAAAAGGGGACTTGAATGGCATTTGTAAAGAATTTATTCGACAAGAATTTTATTGAATATGCAAGCTATGTTATACGCGACAGGGCAATCCCAGATCTTGAGGACGGTCTTAAGCCTGTTCAGAGGCGCATAATGCACACCCTCTTTAAGATGGACGACGGACGCTTCCAGAAGGTTGCAAATGTTGTTGGTGAGTGCATGAAGTACCACCCGCACGGAGACGCTTCTATTGGAGGAGCCTTGGTTGTTCTTGCAAACAAGGGAATATTTATAGAAAAGCAGGGAAACTTTGGCAACATGTACACTGGAGACGGAGCATCTGCACCCCGTTACATTGAGTGCCGTGTTCATCCGCTTGCAAAGGAATTCCTTGTTACAAATCCTGCCGTTACCCATTACATTCCCAACTACGACGGACGCAGCACGGAGCCGGAAGTTTACCGCGCAAAAGTGCCGGTTGCCCTTATAATAGGAGCAGAGGGAATTGCGGTTGGCATGAGCACAAAGATTCTGCCCTACAATATTCGGGAAGTTCTTGAGGCAGAGATAAAGGCCCTTAACAACGAGCCCTTCGAGATTTACCCCGACCTTCCCACAGGCGGTTTGATAGACGTTACCAACTACAACGACGGCAACGGAAAAATCGTTACCCGCGCCAAGTTTGACATGAGCGATGAAAAGAAAATCATCATCACGGAGCTTCCTGTAGACACAACCTCCGAAAGCCTCATGAATTCAATAGAGAACGCATACAAGGCTGGCCGCATAAAAATCAGTTCCATCGACGACTATACGACCGACCACTGCCAGATAGAGATAAAGCTTCCCCGCGGTGTTTATGCCAAGGACATAGAAAAGGCCCTTTACGCCTACACCGACTGCGAAAAATCCATCTCCTGCCAGATGCTTGTTATCCGCGACAACATGCCTGTTGCAATGACCGCCACGGAAATAATCAAGTACTACGCAAAGAAGCTTACCGCAATCATCAAGGACGAACTTGAATACGACCAGGGCCGCCTTACCGAGGAACTTCATGCGCGTACACTTGAACGCATCTTTATTGAAGAACGCATCTACAAAAAGATAGAACAGATGAAGACAGCGGAAGATGTGGTAAAGGCTGTAAAGAAAGGCTTTGTTCCATTTAAGGCAGAACTTGTCCGCGACATTTCCGATGAGG
The DNA here is from genome assembly GCA_002448445.1 of Treponema sp. UBA6988. GTDB lineage: Bacteria > Spirochaetota > Spirochaetia > Treponematales > Treponemataceae > Treponema_D. Next base: position 6,326 of record DJYC01000013.1, on the reverse strand, counting down.
ACGTGGAAACTTTGCTAAGGATTCCTATCCGCCGCATATCGCTTTTTGACATAAACAAGAACAAGGACCAGGTTGCCGCAATTAACAAGCAGCTAAAGGAAATAAGCCGCAAACTCAAGCACCTTAAGGACTGCGCTGTTGACTACCTTGAAGGCATGCTAAAGAAATTCAAGGAAGAGGAGCTTGTCCGCCACACCCAGATTCAGAAATTCAACGTGGTGGATGTAAAGGCCGTTGCAAAGCGCGACATTCCCCTGCGCTACGACGACAAGGGCTATCTTGGAACAGGTGTTTCCGGTGGTGCAGAAGTGCTGCGTGTTACACCTTACGACCGCATATTCATCTTGCGAAGAAGCGGCATCTATACCGTGTGCGACGTTCCACAGAAGCTTTTTGTGGACACAGGCATGTGGTACTGCAACCTTGCGGAAAAAGACGTTATCTCCAAGGTGCTGTTCACTGTCATTTACCGCGACCCAAAGAACGGCTACTGCTACATAAAGAAGTGCCGCATCCCCAGTTGGATTATGAACCGCGACTACCTTATGGCCCCAGACGGCATGGAAGTGCTGCACGTTGACACAAGGGAAAAATTCACCTTTACCCTCAAGTACAAAAAGAAGCCCCGCGTAAAGATTCTTAGCGAGGATTTTGACTCTGCAAACTTTGAGGAGAAGGGCCACAAGGCACAGGGCGTAAGGCTTAGCGACCACGATACGGAGAGCATTTCCGTCCAGAGCGCAGATGCCCAGATAGGCCTTTTTGAAGGAAGCAAATAAGAGGAAGTAAATAGTTGGAAGGTATAGTAAAAAAGCCGCAGTTCAAAGTTATGCGGGCAGTTTTTGACCAGTGCATAAAGCTCAACCATTCAAAGGCTCTGTTTACGGTCTTTTTGTTCACGATTATAGAGACATTGCTGAGTGCAGTTCCCCTTTCCGTGGCAATGGGCTCATCCCCAAATGGTACAGCCGCTTCTGCTGCCTTTAATTCTCCCGTGCTAAAGGCGGCCGCATCCTTTGTCCTTAGCCTTGCTTTCTGCATAGTCCTCTTTATGATGCTCTACGGCATGTTCTGCGTAACGGCCCGCATGGTTCAGAAAAAAAGAGTTACCGTGGGCTGGCTTTTCATTGCCTTTAGAAAAAAAGACAGGCGGGTGCTTGGCTCTTCCATTGCATTCACCCTTTTCTACCTGCTGCTTGGATTTTTAACATCTTTCCTCTTTTCTTTCATAATAAAAAAAACGGGGGCTTCCCTTGGCATTTCTGGCGGGGACTCTTCCTACATCATGTATTTTTTTGCGGTAGCGGCAATAGTTTTTCTCCTTGCATTCATTCCATTTTCATTCGTCCACCTTATCTTGTACTATTTTAAGAACGTCAGGACACTTGCCTCCTTTGCATTGAGCATACGCATACTGCGCGGCCAGATAGTTCATTTTGCTGCCTTTGTCATCAATGCGGCTGGAACGTCCCTCCTGAGCGTCATCCTCCTTACTGTGGTGCTTGCCTTTATTCCCAAGAACCTAGGAACCTCAGTGGGCATACTTGCCATGTTCCTTTCGATTATGCGCCTCTTTGAATACTACAAGGTTATGGCACGCGTTCTGATTGCAATACCGGTCTATTTCTTTTTTACGGTCGGTGCAGTCCAGGTCGTCGTCAGCCAGGAGCAGGTGCCGGTTCAGGCGGAAGAAGAGGGCTCTGCGGAAGAGAAGGACAGTTCCGTCCAAGAGGGCGAATGAAAATTCTTTGCCAGAATCAGGCTCCGCTTGCGGAGCTTAACATAAAAAACTCCCGCTTTATTGCAGAAGCCTTTACCGTGCACGACTCCCTAGAGGCAAGGGAAAGACTCCACGAGCAGAAAAAACGTTATTCGGATGCAACCCATGTATGCCATGCCTTTGTCTGCGGAAAAGATGGCGGAATAAACGGCATGAGCGACGACGGTGAACCAGGCGGAACTGCAGGAAGACCAATGCTGGACGTTCTTAAGGGCAGCGGAATTACCGATATCCTTGTAACAGTAACGCGCTACTTTGGCGGAACCCTTCTTGGCACTGGCGGCCTTGTCCATGCCTATTCAGACAGCGTAAAAGCCGTCCTCGAAGCATGCCAGACCGAAGAGCTTGTAGAAAAATCCACCTTTACCTTTAGCGTGGAATACCCCCTTTACGAAATTGCCATGAGATTCCTTTCTTCATTCCACACGGATTCCATAAAAGAAGACTTTGCTTCCCAAGTCCTAATCAGCGGTTGCATCTGGGCAAGCGAGACTTCCTCCCTGGAAGAGGGCATACGAAACCTTAGCAAGGGAAAGTCGCAGGTTCAGTTTTCGCAATAAAAACTGTCCCCGGTTTCAATCTTTATTTTTTTTAATCTTTTTGCGGCGCTTTTTCCTTTTTACATCTTACTTTTACGCTGCCAAGCATGCCCTTTGTGTGGCACTTCCGGGATTCCGCCTTTCGGCTCCATTGCTCGCTCGAAGCTGCGCTGCGAGTTCGCAACCCGCTAGCGCGGGCCCCTCCAGCACCTGCCGTGCCTCTTTCTGCTGCCTTTTTATAACTTACAGGCTTAATGGCATAATTTGACCATAAAACACCATCCCGTCAGTGCCGTGCGGTTGGTGACCCTGTCCAACCATGACACGGCAATCTTTAAATGCCAGATGGTAACACCAAAAAAGAAAGCCTTGAGATTTTGCAATCCCAAGGCAAAGGAGAGAGTTTATCAGCTTTTTTACAAGCTAAGATTATATTAACGTATTGCTTATTATTTGTCAATCAAATTTTGATGTTTTTAGTAAGAATTTTATAAAAAATTTTGAATTTTCTACTCAAATTTTTAGTGAAATTTGGGCTGTGTTAATCTTAATTGTCCAAATATCTTGTCCAAAAGCCCTTGTTCATATAAAATGCAAGCATGTTTTCAGACACTCACTTTCACCTTCATTATATTAGCGAAAAGACAGGAATTCAGGAGGCTTCTGCTATTCTTTCCGGCATGGCTTTGGCTGGGGCGGAATTTGGCTTGGACATAGGAACCAAGGCTGATGATTTGCTTTGCAGGCGTGACGCTGTTATGCAGGCTATTGCCCTTTTGCCGGCTGGACAAAAAGATGCTGTGGAAAAGTTCCTTTGCTTTAGTGCGGGAATATGGCCCGGAGTTGATTCAATAAAAAACAGGGAGGCTTGCGTATGCGAATTGCGCTCCCAGATAGATGCCTTTACAAAGCCGGGTGAGTCCTTTTGCAAAAAGCTTGTTGCAATCGGGGAAGGGGGAATAGACCACCACTGGAACCCTTCTGGAGTGGACGGAAGGTGCGAGGATGACTTTGACGCTGGCTTGTACGAAGGGGAAAGGGAGCTCTTTATGATGCAGCTTTCCCTTGCAAAGGAGCTGGGCTTGCCCTTTATAGTTCACAGCCGGGACGGCTTTGAGGACACACTTGACTGCATAAAAAAATCAGGCTATAACCGCGGCATTATCCACTGTTTTTCTTACGGAATAGAAGAGGCAAGGACTTTCTTGGACATGGGCTGGCATATTGCCTTTGGCGGGGGAACAACCTACACAAAAAAGAGCAAGATGCCCCAGATGGAAGAACTCTTGCGCTTTGTGCCGGAAGACAGGCTTCTTTTGGAAACAGACGCACCTTATCTGGCTCCGGTTCCATTCCGTGGTCAGATGAACACCCCCTTGCTCATAAGGCACACCTACGACTTTATAGCAAAGATAAGGGGAATTTCCACGGAAGAATTGTGCCACATAGTAGACAAAAACTGCGCAGAACTTTTTGGCATACAGCCGGCTGGAGTGTAACTTTATGGAAGAAAAGTTGCGTGCAGGAAGAAACAGGACTCTGACACTCTTGCCAGGAGAAGAAGAAACTCTTGCAAAAGGACTCTCCGGCATTCAGGACATAAAGAATGATTCTGATTCTTGTAGGGACAAAATAATAAACGCCGACCTTTTTGAAGCCCTGCCTCTTGTTCCCGACGGATTTGCAGACCTTGTTATTATTGACCCTCCATACAACTTGAATAAAAACTTTAACGGATTAAAATTCTCTGCTTCTAAGGAAGAAGACTACGATGCCTACCTTGACTCCTGGCTGCCCTTGGTTTGTCGCAAGCTTAAGGACAATGGAAGCCTTTATTTGTGCGGGGACTGGAAGTGCACGTCTTCTTTGCAAAGGGCTTTGGAAAAGAACCTTACCGTAATCAACCGCATTACCTGGCAGAGGGAAAAGGGGCGGGGTGCAAAGTCAAACTGGAAGAACGGAATGGAAGACATCTGGTTTGCTGTAAAAAATCCTTCTGACTATTATTTTAATGTTGAAGCCGTAAAGATGAAGAGGCGGGTTATTGCCCCCTATAGAAAGGACGGTGAACCCAAGGACTGGGAAGAAAGCGAGGGCGGAAACTTCCGCATTACTTACCCTTCAAATTTTTGGGACGACATTTCAATTCCATTTTGGTCCATGAGTGAAAATACCGACCACCCAACCCAAAAGCCTGAAAAGCTTTATGCAAAGCTTGTGCTTGCCTCTTCCAAATCGGGAGACATGGTTTTTGACCCCTTTCTTGGCTCGGGGACTGCATGTGCGGTTGCAAAGAAACTTGGCAGGCATTACTGCGGAATAGAGATTAACAGGGAATACTGCCTTTGGGCTGCAAAGCGTCTTTTGATGGCGGACTCTGACGGCAGCATTCAGGGCTACGAGGACGGAGTTTTCTGGGAAAGGAATACTCTTAATACGTTCCAGCAGAAAAGGAAGAAGACGGAAAGCTCTGGCTGTAAAAAGGAAAATCCCTCCGGCGGGCTTGAATTGTTCCAGTAAAAGGCTTGCAACGGTGCAGGCATGGTAGGCAGGAGTCTTCCAGTTGTTTTTTTAGCAGTTTTTTTGCCCAAAATATTCATCTTTTAGGATTGAATAATAGGCTACGTCTACAATTCCCTGGTTGCATTTGTCCGACTGCCTGAGTGTGCCTTCGTATTTCATGCCCATTTTTTGCATTGCCTTTCCTGAATTGGGGTTGCCGCTTGCATGCTTTGCATATACCCTTCTTGCACCGACTTCTTCAAAAAAGAATTTGATAAGGGCTTTGCCTGCTTCTGCGGTGATTCCCTTTCCCCACCATCGGCTTCCTATTCCGTAGCCAAGTTCCACGCTTTCTGTATCCTCGTTGATTGCTATTACGGATATGTCTCCAACAATGTCACCGATTTCTTTTAGCTCTATTGTCCAAAAGTAAAAGTCGGGCTTGGAATAAGAGGCTACCCATTCCGCAATCATTTTTTTTGCGTCTTCAACGCATTTGTAGGGCTGCCAGCGCAAAAACTTGGTTACTTCTTTTTCGCTTGCCCAGTTGCTGAACATGGATTCTGCGTCTTCCAGGGTGTGTCTTCTTAGAACTAAGCGTTGGGTTTCTATTCTTATTGTTCCTTTGTGTTCCATGGATGTTCCTTGCGCTTCAATATAGCAGGCGTTGGTCGTAACCTGCGGTTACTCTCCGAGTTTCTGCGAAACTCGCGCATTTTTATTGTTTACCATCAACAATTTTTGGGCGTTGTCCGCTCACTGCGCGAGCTACCGAGTTACTTTGTAACTCGCAAGATTTATCTGTTAACACCAACTCATTTAAGCAGGCGTTGGTCGTAACCTGCGGTTACTCTCCGAGTTTCTGTGAAACTCGCGTATTTTTATTGTTTGCCATCACCAATTTTTGGGCGTTGTCCGCTCACTGCGCGAGCTACCGAGTTACTTTGTAACTCGCAAGATTTATCTGTTAACACCAACTAATTTGAGCAGGCGTTGGTCGTAACCTGCGGTTACTCTCCGAGTTTCTGTGAAACTCGCGTATTTTTATTGTTTGCCATCACCAATTTGGGGGCGTTGCGGGGTATTTGCAAAGAGACTGCCCCGCAGAGGGGGTAGTGGAAGACACGACAAAGTGGAGCAAATGACGGAAGTGGCTGTTTCAAAAACAGGCATTTTCTTGCGGTACAGACCCTGAAACTAGTTCAGGGTGACGGCCGCTCCCTGAGCGGAGTCGAAGGGCGCGGTGTGTGCAATAGGGTGTAGGCGCTTCGACAGGCTCAGCGTCCGTGGATACTGTCATTTTTTTTCTTTGTCTGCTTGCCACTTACGGCATTTGCGGAACGACTCGTGGCTGGAGCGAGGGGGAGACTTCCCCCCCCTTTTTTTATAAAAGCTTATTTAATCAGAAGGCCTGCGTAAGCCTTGAGAGTTGGCTCCATGTCGTTTGCAAGAACTGCCTTTGCCAGTGTCTTTCCAAGCTGTACGCCTTCCTGGTCAAAGCTGTT
>DJYC01000001.1:566-12856 GCA_002448445.1 Treponema sp. UBA6988 | reverse complement strand
TCTGTGAACGGGAAGTAACCTGGAACGTATTTTACTTCTTCTGCTCCTGCAATTTCTGTTGCGAACATCTTAAGCATACCAAGAAGGTCGCGAAGTGTTACATCATTTCCAGCGATAATACCTTCTGTCTGATAGAAGTCTGAAAGGTGAGTTGCGTCTACCTTGTCGTAGCGGAAGCAGCGGGCAATACCAAAGTATTTTCCTGGTATCTTAGCCTTGTGCAGCTGGTGGGCGCTCAAAACGGTTCCCTGGCTACGCATAATAAGGCGGCGGGTAAATTCGTTGTCAAATTCATAGTTCCAACCGCGGCTACCTGTGTTTCCACCGTTGCGGTGTACGTTTGCCACGTTGGTAAGATAAGGTTCCTCTATACTCTTGGCATGGGTTGGATTTTTAAGGCGGTAAACGTCGTGAATGTCGCGGGCTGCGTGGAACTGGGGCATAAAGAGTGCATCTCCGTTCCAGAATTCGGTTTCTACGAGCGGGCCGTCAAATTCTTCAAATCCAAGTGAACAGAGCTGGTCTTTTACGCTTTCCAGGAACTGAACATAGGGATTTGTACGCCCCGGAATAATGCGGGCAGGCGGAATCTGAATATTGTAGCCACGGAAAGTGCCTTTGCGCCAGTCTCCAGATGCAAGCATGGATGGAGAAAGCTCGCCAATTTCGTTTCCTGTAATGCCAGCTTCCTTAAGTGCCTTTGCAACGCTTTCAAATTCGCCGGTAAGCTTATAGGTAACGGTTTCGCGCTCAAGGGTACGGAAAGGAGTTTCGCTAACACCGCGCTTTTTTGTAAGGCCAGACATTACATCAAGCTCTTCCTTGCTAAGCTCCGTTGATTCAAGCTGGGAATTTTCCTTTTTGTTAGCCTTTGCAATCAACTCTTTTGCAACAGTAAGACGGGCAGGAACAGCGGCTCCAGTGTATTCAGCCTTTTTCTCTGCATTCATCTTAAGAACGCCCTCTTTGCTAAGAGAACCGAATGCAGAACCAATGTCCTTGTTTTCCAAGCCCAGTGCAGATGCAATTTCCGGCAAAAGATGTGGGCCATTGTCCTTTAGGTATGATATTATGCGCTCTTCGGCAAAACCGTTTTCTGCAACGGTGCGGCCAAAGTCTGTAAGTTCAAAGTAAGTGTGGGGTTTGCGTGAAGTTTCCGCAAGAAGATTTTTACCGCCAAGCCAGCTGAATGCCTGGTTTGCGTGGCCTTCTTTGTATCCAAGTTCCGACTGGAGTCTTTCTGAAGTAAGTTCGTCATTCAATCCGTATTTTAAGAGGACTTTTGTTTCCAGCGGATGCAAATTTTTAATAAGGGATTTTAAGTCTGTCAATTTTTTTCTACCAACCTTGTGAAAGCGGGCAGGCCTAAATACGCGCATACCCCGAAGCAAGTCCGGGGTAAAATGGGCTGTAAACCGCTGCTATTTAGAGCTGTCCGTTGCCAAAATTATGAGTTTTGTGCGTCCGGGGCTGCAAAGAAGTCGTTAAGCAACCCCTGATGCAGGAAACTAGTTGTCTGCCTTTGGAGCCTTGAATGGCTTTTCTGTGTACTGAACCCAGCGGCGGTATGTTGCCATGCGGAGGTTTGAATCCTTGAGCTTAAAGTAGCTGGTTCTGTCCTTCTTTACGAAGATAGGCTTTGTGTGGAAGCCCTGTTCAGATTGGAAATCCTCAAGAACTGCGTCTACAGTATTCATTGCTTCGCCCTGGTCATAGCTAGGTGCTGAGCATGTGTAGAATACACGTACTGTTCCTTCGTACGGTGTGTATTCAAGAGTAAGCTGTACACTCTTTGCATGTGGGTGGAATTCCGCATAATTATCTTCTATAGTAAGATACTGTGTGGAAGTGTCTACGTAGCTGTCCAATGCTTCCAAGCCACCGTTGGATGATTTTGAAACCTGTGCGAATGCAGCTCCAAAAGCCAACAATGCTATAGTGCACATCGTAAATATCTTTTTCATAAGTTTCCTCCTAAGAAAAGATTTAATAATTACTGTATAGAATTATTCTATCAGTTTGTAGAAAAAAATCAAGGTCAACTACATACTGACCTTCACTAATATAAATGCGCGGATCCTGAATAAGTAACACGGTTCCCATAATTTCTTTAGGTTTATTTTTAGTTTGACCGCGCCAATATTCACGTACAGCCTCTTTTACGGCCTCTTCCACCGCATTTTGTATGCCTTCAAAGCCATCTTCTACCCTTCCGCGCCCCCTTCCCTGGATTTTTGGATGAACTATGGAAGCCCATCTTTCATAGGCAAGCTGCTGCATGGGAGTACGGTCGCAAGTGGCCCAGCACAAAAGTTTCCCTTCCTGCTCAAGAGGAATGGGATCCCTGTATGTTATTGGGTTAAGGAGCTTGTCGTAGGGCTTTACCTGCCCCATCTCGAATATTTCCTTAACCTGCCTTGTTTTATCATAAGGAACATAGTCAAAGGTCCAGCCTTCAAGCATTCCCTGCATTAAAAAAGGTGTAATCTGCCTGGCCCTTGAAATTGAATAGCGGAAAAGCTCCACCATGCGCTTGTCTGCTTCGGCACTGGAAACAAAAGCATCCTTTTTGCCGGAAAGCTCCTTTGCGGCTGTCTGTGCAGCGGTAACCTGAGCTGTTTTAGAAGTGCTTTCCACCGCTGGATTTGCTGAAACTGCTGGAGTTGCAGCCTCTTCTTCATCAGAAGCGTCATCTTCGCTAAAAACGCCGGGTATTTCATCAAGTTCAGACCAAATTTGTATGCGCAGGCTTTTCTTTTGCGAAGGGGTCTGGGAATAGACGGAAGACAGTCCAAAAAGCCCCGCAATGGCCGCAAAAAAGGCAGAGAAAATTAATTTTCTAGAGACAAATGCTTTCTTCAATCTTTTTCCGCATCCGAAGAATTATTTTTGCTGGATTCATCCTCAAACAAAAGCTCCGGATTCCCCATGACTGTTAAAAACGAAGGATCTGCAAAGGTTACGCGGTTACGCCCGTTCCTCTTGGACACATAAAGCGCCTGGTCAGCCTGGTCCACAAGAGCCTTTGCCGATTTTACAGGATTTGTCTCCGAAGAGAACACTGCAACTCCGCCGGAAACCGTTACCTTCATGTGCTTGTTTTCGTATTCAAAGTCGTAAGCTTCTATGTTCTTGCGGATTCTGTCGGCTATAAAGACTGCATCCTTTTTGTTTGTATCCGAAAGGAGCACCGTAAATTCTTCGCCACCATAACGGCTCGCCAAGTCCTGGCTGCGTATGCTGCCCTTTATTAAGGAAGCCACCTGCTGCAAAACATAGTCTCCGCATGCGTGCCCGTAGGTGTCGTTGAATTTCTTAAAGAAGTCTATGTCGAACATAAGCACGCTAAGATGAACATCCTGCATGATTGCAGAGTCAAGCTTGTCGGTAAGCACGTTAAAGAAGTAGTACTTTAGCTTAAGGTGGGTCATCATGTCTGTGGAAGAAAGTTCCAGAAGCGACGCATTGTTTATTGCAACAGCCGCAAGTGAAGCTATTATGGAAATCTGCTGCTTGTCGTATTCATCATAGACCGCACCGTCTTCAGCCCCAGCAGCAAATCTTTCTCCCAAAACGAGGAGGCCGTTCACGCGGTTCTTTAGGACAAGGGGTACAAGAAGGGTTATGTTGAGCGACTGCAAAAGCTTAAGTTCCTTGGAGCCTGAAATATGCTTTTCAAGGTCTTTAAGGGTAAAAACCTGATCCCTGTTTTCCACAATGTATTCAACCAAGGTACTTGCCATGGGAATAGAATATTCCTTGGACATGTCCACGTCAAAACCGTTGTAATTGTTTCCAAGCGAATAGGCAAAGGAATCCACTGAATTCAGTATGAAAATTCCTGCGGCAAGAACGTGCATCTGTGCCATGGTTATAAAAAGGGTTGATTCAATCAGCTTAGAAAGTTCAAGCGTCGTGCAAAGGGAACGGGAAATTTCTATCATCTGCTTGAGATCGTAAATTTCCTTCTCATATTCTGCGGGAGTCTTTGTATTTTCCGCCAACTGAGGTTCTTCAATGCTGTTCTTTACAGAGCTTTTTTTTCTCTTTGCCATAATTACTTCTTCTCTGTATTGGTTATTATGACGTAGTTCTTCATTATCTCAAAGAACAGTGGCCATAAGCCGTGCTGCTTTTCCATGCACTCGGAATTGTCCCTATTTCTGGAAGAAAGCAGCAGAATCCTAAGGTTGGTTATGTTGTTGGAGCTGGCAGTTTTTGATTCAACCAGAATTTCGCCCACGAGCTTATATACGTGGAACATGTTGTTAACCTGCTCCTGAATCAAATCCTTTGCAGTGCGGTTGATTTTTTCAACGATTTCCTTAAGGCGGTTCAGGAAGGCAACGTCCTTGTGGCTGTCGCGGATAAGGCTTGTAATGTTTGCCTCGTCAAAGTCACCGTTGCGGCTAAAGCGGCTTTCAAAGCTCTTGATTACGTCCATGCACTCGTTAAGGGCATATACGTCCGTTGAAAAGTTGGACTTGTAGGCAGCGTTGTTAAAGAATCCTTCTATTACAATGTCGTTAAGAAGCGGCTTTAGGTGTTCCTCGTAGAAATTCTTTGTAAAAGTCTTAAGGATCTGCATAGGCATTACAAAGGTGAATGAAGTTGGCGTACTCTGCTTTAAAAGGGCATTCATCTCGTTGCTGTATCCGCGGACAGGCTCCATGTTTATTCCCTGGAAGATGCGGCTCAGCTCTTCGCTTATCTTTTCATCCTGCAGCTCGTTCTTGAGGCGCAGGCCTTCCACGTTAAAGCGGTCTTCGAGATAGTCGGCATACTTTTGCCTTGCGTTACCGTTGTAACCAGACTTTGGCGGGATATAGTCGGGGTCCTTCTTGGCCAGGCGGATTAGATCGAGCAGGTTCTCCGAATTCATCACCTGGCGCATGACACCCTGAATCTTCTTTAGCTTCTCGTAGATTTCCTCTCCGTCCTCTTCCCTGTAGGAAGCGCGGTGGCAAAGACGGTAGAGGGCAATAATGGCGTTGCTTACGGAATTGCTTATGTCCATGTCCGCACCAACGTAGTACAAATCTTTGAGCGAGGTTTCCAGCAGGTCTACGGGTATCGCCTGGAAATTTGCCGTGTAGTCCGGCGCCCCGGAAAATTTGCTGTCAAAGAGGTGCAGGGCGGTAATGTAGTCAAAGCGGCAGATATCGTCCAGCTGCTTTAGCTTGTTGATTACGGTATCTATCTTTACGAATTCGGGTGTATTCAAGTGCTTTACGATTTTTTCCAGCTGGCGGTGCTCGTTTTCAAGGAAGCGGGTGATTGACTCCGACTGGCGAGCCCCTGCCTTGCGGTTCTCATATGAAAGGGTCTGCAGAATGTCCTGTATCTCCGGCGGAAAGCCTGTAAGAAGCAGCTGCTCTTCAAAGATTGCGCTGCGCTGGAGATCTTCGTTGCAAATCGTATTCGCAAGGATGTCTCCTATCATCTTTGTGTTTTCAAAAAGAATCCTAAGCGACTCTGCGAAATTTTCGTGAACAAGGGAATTCTTGTAGATTACAGGAACTGCCTCGCGCAATTCATTTTCAATTTTTTTCAAAGCCTGACGCTTTTTTACTTCAGGGGAAGAAGAGAACAGTATTGACTGTAAAAAATTAGACAAACCTTCTAAAAATGCCATAGTCCTACTCTGTTATTCAAGATAAACCGCAAAAATTCTACGGTACTCTTCTATCGTATCGGCAGAAACCACCTGCTTTCTTAATAGTGCACCGCCTTTAATTCCCGAACTATAGGCACAAAACTTCTTTCTCATCTGCATACAGGCATTCTTTTCGCCTTTTTCCTGAACATTCAGCTCCAGTTCCCTAAAACCAGTCTTAATACGCTCATCGGCAGTCTCATCATCGTAGCGGCCGTACTTTAAATACTGAACGGTCTTCTTGAACAAAAACGGATTTCCCATGGCACCGCGGGCAAACATCACTCCGTCAACACCAGTCTGCTCAAGCATTGCCTTTGCACTTTCCGGCGAAAAAGCATCCCCGCTGCCAAAAACAGGTATCTTTCCGCCCACAAATTCAACAAGCTGCCTCTGGATTCCCCAATCAGCCTTTCCTTCATAGCCCTGGGCCCTTGTCCGTGCATGAATGGTTATTGCATCCGCCCTTGCCTCCAAAGCCGCCGCCGCACACTCCTTCCAGGTAAGGTGGCTTGCATCCCAACCGGAGCGGATTTTTATGGTAACAGGCACGTTTCCCCTTTCCGGATGCAAAGCCGCATAGGATTCTGCCGCCTTTTTTACGGAAGAAACTATTGCGTAAAGCAAGTCCGGGTCCCTCGTAAGGCTACTGCCCGCACCGCTTTTGATTATCTTGGGAACAGGACAACCGCCGTTTATGTCTATGCTGGTACATTCGGTAGTTTCAAGAACAATTTTGGCCGCTTCAGCCATAACATCAGCATTTCCGCCAAAAATCTGAACAGCATAGGCCTTTTCCGACGGAGCACGGGCCATAAGAGCCGCCGTCTTCTGCGAACCGCGGGTTAAGGCCTCTGCGCTTACCATCTCGGTCGTGCAGTAGGAAGCCCCGTTTTCCACGCAAAGTGAACGGAAAGCCCTGTCGCTGTAACCGGCAATCGGGGCCAGAAAGAGGTTTCCGTCCAGTGTGAGGTTTCCGATTTTTACGCTGTGGTAGAGTGCCACCTTTTACCCCTGCCTACTCCGGCAGCTGGAATATCTTGCAGCTGTTGGTCCAAAGCTGGGCCGCAAGGCTTTCAAGGTCGGTTTCCAGCATTTCAGCAAGGAATTTTGCGGTAGAAACAAGGTATGCCGGCATAGTGCGCTTCTTTTCGCGGAATTCGGCAGGAATCATAAAGGGGCTTTCGGTCTCTATAAGAATCCTGTCGCGCGGAATGTTAAGCACAGTATCGTGAAGGTTACGGGCATTGCGGTAGGTCAGGTTGCCTGCAAAGGAGAAGTAGACGTTCATGCCAGCGTCAAGGCACTTGTTTGCATAGGCGGCATCTTCGCTGTAGCAGTGGAAAATTGCCCCCTTTTCCGGAATGCGGTCCTTTAAAATGTCAAAGATGTCGTTGCCTGCATCGCGGTTGTGTATGATTACGGGCAGGGAATATTTCTGCGCAAGCTCCAGCTGGGCAATAAAAAGCTCTATCTGGCTCCTCTTGTCTCCAAACTGCTTAAGGTAGTCAAGACCAGTCTCGCCTATTGCCACAACGTTGGGAAGCTTGACACTTTCTTCTATTATATTCCGCCAGTCAGAACCAGGAGCTCTGACTTCGGAGGGGCCAACGCCTACAGCGTGGTAAACTCCCTTCATGGACTTTAGGACGGTATACTCCTTCTTAAAATCGTGGAGGCTGTTGTTAATGCTTATAATGCGTGTTACCCCAGCCTGTTTTGCTTGCTGAATAACGCGAAACTGTTCTACAGGGCTGTCATAAATCAACCCTATGTGGGCGTGAGTATCAAAAAACTGCATGGCTTTCTTCCTTAAAAGAATATTAAACTATTAGAAGAGACAGTCCAAATGAAAAATAAGCAACTGTCTCACATTTTTTTTCTTTATACCGATAGAATAACATAGGATATTGTAGAAGTCAACCTTAGCTTTGCATTTGACACTTCTTGCTTTGATATGCTATAATTTTATGATAAATTACCGGGAGTTTTCCGTGGCACGTACACGCAGATATAAAAATTTAGAAAATAACTTTGTTTCTCAAATAATGAGCGCATCAGTATCCGCCTTCAAGAAAGCCGGAGCCCTTTTTGTGCGCATATTCCATATCTTTGACAAAAAGCTTACCATAATGATTGTTCCGCATGCAAACGGAAAAGTCATCAACATCCAGACAAACGTATTTGCCCTTACGGCAGCAGTTGCGATTATCGCAGGACTGGTCATTTCCTTTATGCCCTTTGCCCGCAACTCAACGGGCTCAAGCGCAGAGTTAAGCAGGCTCAAGGAAGAAAACAAAGAAGCCCTCGCAAGTCTTGACGAACTTAGGGACGAAAACAACAACCTGCTCCAGTCCGCAAAAAGATTCCAGAATTCATTCAGCCAGTCGCTTTCCCTACTAGGAATCGAACAGAACGCCCCCATAGAAAAGACCACGGGCGGCAACGGCTCAGACCTCGCTTCCCTCTTTGACACAAAAGACGTAATCTCCGGCTCCCTAAAGGAAACGTCGGACATAAGGCACCTTTCCGAATACCTGGAAAATGCAGTCCAGCCAGTTGAGCAGATTACAAACATGCTCAAGAACCAGGGCACACTCTTTACGGACATCCCCAACATCTGGCCCATCAAGAACGGAATAGGCCACATTTCCATGGCTTTCGGCCAGAACAAGCATCCTTTCACCGGCCAGTGGTACATCCACAAGGGCATGGACATAAGCACCTACCGCACCGGCGACCCTGTAATGGCAACCGCAAACGGTACCGTTGTAGCCGTAAGCTACGACTTTGACGGCTATGGCAACTACATCATCATCAAGCACAAGCACGGCATCTACACCCGCTACGCGCACCTTTCCGTTGTCCGTGTTGCAAAGGGTGACACTGTAAGGCAAAGGCAGATAATAGGCAATATAGGCAACACGGGTATGTCCACAGGCCCGCACTTGCATTACGAAGTTCACGTAGGTTCGGACGTTGTGGATCCGGCAAAATACATAAACATAAAATAATGGCACTTTTTAACGACGACTATTCAATAAACAGTATACTGGGAAACGGCTCCGCAATAAAAGGCAACCTTAAGATAAACGGTTGCATACACATTGACGGAGACCTTGACGGGAATCTTGAATCCTCAGGAAACGTAATAATCGGCGAGCATGCCCGCATCAACGGAAACATAAGCGCAAAATCCATTACAATCGGAGGGGTAATAAAAGGCGACGTAATTGCCCCGGAAGGCGTACACCTTCTTTCCTCCAGCATTGTAATCGGGGACATTCAGACCCATTATTTTCAGGCGGACAAAAACGTACTCATCCACGGCCACTGCATTGCCCTTAGCGACGACTCTTTCTACAACGAAGCCGTCCAGAAGTGGCAGGACAAGCAGGCCATTGCCAGCGCATCAATTCTCAAGGACATGAAAATCAACCTGCCGGAAGGAAAGAAGGGCGAAGAGGCAGAAATGCAGGAGAGCGAATGGAAGTAGACGCTTTGAGCCAGGGGCTGTACTTTTCCGCAGCCCAGGCAGCCGCCTCAGAAGCCGCCAAGCGTTCCAAGCAAAAAGAGGAAGCGGAAAAAGCCGCCCGCACAAAAAAAAATGTATTTTCTTCGGCAATAGAGCGCACCCAGGCAGAATTCCGCCTAAAGCAGGAAGGCCTTCCTCCGCAGATTGCAGGAATGTCAACGGAAGAAGCCGTTGTTTTCCTAAAGGATGCCGCAGATGTCGCAGCAGAAAAGCTAAAGGCATGCCAACTGCCGGAAAACTTTGCTGACTACCGCCAAAAGGTCAGCCAGTTCATGAAATACATAGTAAAAAACAATTACACCGTAAAGCAGCACAAGCATACGGGCTTGGGCAAAAGCGGACGCAAATTCGAACCGCACACACAGGTGACTATGATTAATGCCAAGCTCGACGAAATGGCACAGTGGCTCTTGCACACCCACAGCGACACACTGCAGATGCTTGCCAAAATCGATGAAATTAACGGGCTTTTGGTGGATTTGATGGCAACTTGATGCGGAATGAAACCGCAGGCATTTAAAATGCCACTCATGGAGGTTTTATGTCAGACATTTTTGAACAGGACATAGATGACGAAAGCGAAAACATAGAAAGCCTGGAGGACAACTCCAACTACGAAAAAAATTCAGGCTCCTACGTTTTCCCAAAGAATCTTGTAAAGCTAAAGCTTGAATATTCAAACGAAGGCGTATACGCAATGCTCCCCGAAGACGCACCTCAAGGCCAGAACAACCCCTTCACAGCGGGAGCCCACGTAATTGCCCCTACCCGCTACGGAGACGACCTTGCCCTGGTACTGGGAAAAGCAGACAAGCCAGTAGGAATAAAGCCAAGCGATGTGGTAAAAATCGTGCGCCTTGCAGACGAAAGCGACCTTGAGCACGCCAGTGACCTTCTGGAAAAAGAAAAGCATGCCTACGACGTCTTCCGCGAAAAAGTTGCCGCCCACCACCTGGACATGAAGCTCATAACCGTGCACTTCCTCGTAGGCGAGCCAAAAGCCCTCTTCTTCTTCTCTAGCGACAACCGTGTTGACTTCAGGGAACTCGTAAAAGACCTTGTTACAGTATTCAAAATGCGCATAGAACTTCGCCAGATTGGAGTACGCGATGAAAGCCGCATAACAGGAGGGCTCGGTGTCTGCGGAAGGCCCTATTGCTGCCATTCGGTAAGCGACAAGCTTCGCCCCGTAAGCATACGCATGGCAAAAGAGCAGAACCTCAGCCTCAACTCGACCAAGATAAGCGGCCAGTGCGGAAGGCTTCTCTGCTGCCTAAGCTATGAATTCGACTGGTATGCAGAGGCAAGGAAAAAGCTCCCGATAGAAGGAATCCGCCTCAACTACGACGAGACATCTTTCCGCGTAACGGAAGTAAACCCGCTCACCCAAATGATACGAATACAGGGCGAAGACGGCAGACAGCTGGAAATAAACGCATCGCGCTTCGTACGCGACGGAAGCCGCTGGAGAATCAACTAGGAAAATATTTTCTTCTTGCTTTTCTGGACCGTACTTTATATGCTAACCCGCTTTCCAGGGCTACGCTTTCGCTCCGGCCCGCCCTTCAGGCGGTCTGGCTGCGCCACCCTTCCAATCGGGGGTAGGATTTCTTTGCTCAAGGGAAAAGACCATCTGCAAAGCCTATAAGCCGCAGTAGAGAAGCCGTCACCTTAGCAGGGCAATCAGCGTGTCCTCGCTACCAGTAAAAGGCT
The DNA here is from genome assembly GCA_002448445.1 of Treponema sp. UBA6988. Lineage (GTDB taxonomy): Bacteria > Spirochaetota > Spirochaetia > Treponematales > Treponemataceae > Treponema_D. The sequence continues at coordinate 1,952 of DJYC01000001.1, read as the reverse complement.
CTTTCTCCCACGATGAATAGAATTCACACTCCGCAAAGCCTGCCTCGCCCGCAAAATCCCTAATCTCAGCATCCGTAACCGGGCAAACCTTGTCCCTGCTCACAACCTGAAGAACCTTACCGTTGCCGGTCTCTATCTCCTGAGACAAGAGAAAGCCCCCATTGTCACCAGAAGCAATCTGCGTGTTAAGGGTTACGCGCAGGCTCTTCCTCTGTGGCAACTGAATAAGGGGCACACTGTTGAATTTCCTGTAATTTAAGAGCGAAATTACAAGGCAGCCTTCCTGGGTCAGCAGCTGTTTGCAGTCAAAGAAGAATTTTCGCAAAAGCGTCTTATCGTGAATAAAAATAATCCTGTCGTCAAGAATAGAAATTAAGTTGTAGAATCCCTTGCCTAAAAAGCGGGCCATGTCCAAATAGGACATCTGGAAAAAGCGTATGGACATAAGCTGGTTGCGCCGCCTTAAATTTGCAGAGCGCAGCATCTCCTGAAAGCTTTCTATGCCAGTAACATCCTTTCCCTCGCGGGCAAGCAGGTGCTCAAAAAGCCCCGTACCGCACCCCACGCGCAAAAGCTTTGCAGGATCCGGATAGTTTCTAAGTTGTTCTCTATAAAACTTTTTCTGAGCCTCCGTCACCGGATACAACTCATCATAATATTCTATTATATTTTGAATTATTTCCATACCTTTATATTATAAGGCAAATTACATATTTTGCAAATTTTTTGTGAACTATTCAAGATAAGCAATTATAAACATATCTGCAAAAAAAAGTATCACGTTTGCAAAAAAAACACGCCGTCAAAAACAAAACCGGGTTCTTAGGGCGTTAGCCCTAAGCCGTGCCGGGAAAGGGAGGGGTTTAAGGGCCCACCCTTGAAAATTTACTTTACCTTCTTACTTCGTTAACCTGCTCGCCGTCAAGGATGTAGACCACGTGGTTGCACATGTCAACAATGCGCTGGTCGTGGGTAGAAAAAACAAAGGTTGTCTTTAGCTCACTGTTAAGCTTCTGCATAAGCTCAAGAATCTGGCTGCCGGTCTTGCTGTCAAGGTTTGCGGTAGGCTCATCTGCAAGAATAACCGGTGCCTTTGTAACAAGTGCGCGCGCTATGGCAACCCTCTGCCTCTGTCCGCCGCTAAGTTCGGAAGGCTTGTGCTTTTTCCAGTCCGCAAGTCCCACCTTTTCTATAAGGTAGTCAATCCATTCCTTACGCTGCGCCCCGGTCATAAGCGCACAGGGAGAATCCTTGTTTACAAGATTCAGCGGAAGCTCAACATTCTCAAAAACATTAAGGACCGGTATAAGATTAAAATTCTGAAAGACAAAGCCAACGTGGGAAGAGCGAATTTCCGTAATCCGCCTGTCAAGGGCAGAAGGTATC
>DJYC01000001.1:0-503 GCA_002448445.1 Treponema sp. UBA6988 | reverse complement strand
CCCCGCCCTCAGGCAGCTTGTATCCGCCGTAAATGTCTATGCCGTCCAGAATGAGAGTTCCAGAAGAAGGCAGGTCAACCAAACCGATGATATTAAGCGTAGTAGACTTTCCAGACCCGGAAGGCCCGGAAATGGCGGCAAGTTCCCCTTTCTCAATGGAAAAATTCACGTTTTTTACTGCAGGAACAAAAACCTTGCCCATCTGGTACTTTTTCTTAACATTAATCAATTCAACAATCGGCATTGTTCCATTCTAGCATAATCCGCCTTGTTTTTCAACAATCCGCAATCAACGCATCCCGCAGCAAGCTACGGGGTATGCACCTCTTCCGCGCGAATCACCCAAGCCCACAGTTGAGCATGCACGTTTGACAAAATCCATTTATTAAGTCATTATATAGAATAAAGGAGGAAAGTGATGAAAAAAACGGCAGTCTTTATCTTGGCCGCAATGATGATTTTTCACATTTCCGCAAGCGAAGGAATTTCTGCGGAAAAAAATG
>DJYC01000107.1:12764-30271 GCA_002448445.1 Treponema sp. UBA6988 | reverse complement strand
GGCTTTCCGCACTTCCGCTATCGCTTCATTGCTCCACTTCGTTCCGCAACCCGCCTGCGGCGGGCCCCTCCAATCCCTGCCGTGCTTGAATATGCTACAATCGCTTCCACAGGGAGTTTTCGCAAGAAGCTTTATTCTCCCTCTTTTCCGGAAAGCGTAGCCTGCTCTGCATCAGAAGAAGCAGCAAGGTCAGTATTCGTATTCGCATCCGTACCTGACTCCCCGGTCAAAGCAAGCATCTTCCCCTTTTCCCTTAGCATAAACTGCCAAGCTCTTGTCATAACCTGGCTGTAGTAAGGCAAAACCCATATCAAACCTATTCCCAAGGTAAGGATGCACAAAATGCCCCAACCCAAAAAAGAAAGCTGAGTAACAAAAAGATTCGTGCGAAATCCTTCGGTAACCATAACGGCAACGTCCAGCGATTTCCTAACGTCCAAATCCGGCCTGTCCGCAAGGGCAAAGAACATCATTGCATACGAAGTGATTTTTGCAAGCAGAACAAGATACAGGAATAAAAAAAGAAAAATGCAGCAGTAGGCAACCACGGCAATAATCACCGGCACATAAGAGATATTGGCCAAGGAACCGACAACACCAATGGGGAGAATGGGCACGGACAAAAGCAGGAACCACAAGAACACGCGCAAAAAAAACCAAAAGAGGGCAGGAATTGCCATTGGAGTTATACCGCGGAAAAAATTCTTGCAGGAGGAATCCCCCTCTTTTAAAAGAATGTTGCTCCACCTGAGCAAAGCAAGGTAAAGCATGGAAAACACTACGTAGGCCAAAAGGACAGAAAAGAGCATGCCCAAAACCCCAAAAGGCGATGACCAGAAAAGGAAAAAATACACAAGCATCATGACAAGGCAGGGAATGTAGAAAAGAAGACCGACAAGCCCTGCATTCTTCCACTTGCCCTTCAAATCAGCAAGGGCTTCCTTCTTTAAATTAGCTCTATTGTAAAACATCAAAATCCTCCTCTTTCAGAATACCGCTTTCAATTGAATTTTTCTTAATAGCCTCGTAAGCATTTACAAAAGAATTCTCAAAATATGGCATGAACAGAATATAGCCCAAGCCAAGTGTAACGAGGGAAAAAATCCACCAAAGACAAAAGCTAAGCTCCATCACCAAAATATTCTCGCGGCAGCCCTTGCACATCTTCTTGGAAAGCTTCATCGCACGGACAGCCCCAAGCTTGGGATTCTCCGCAAGAACATAGCGCATCATGGAATAGCTCAAAAACTTTATGCAAACAAAAATCATATAGAATAAAAATAGATACCCCATGGCGAACACTATTCCTACCCTTGGAGAAGCTGCTGCTACATCAACCGCAGTAGAAGCAAGCCCAGAGGAAAGGGCAGTTTTCCCGTCTGCCACAAGCTTTGTAAGGACAAGAGAAGCGGCCTGCATCGGAAGCAAAAGAACAAAACACCACAAGCTATACCAGGCAGCGCCACGCAAAGACTCGCCCGAAAAGCATTTGACAAAAGCATCAAAAGAAGCATCCCCATTCTTGCGCCAAGAGAAAATGTAGAGTGAAACCGCAAAGGCAATTACCGTAACAACAAAAGCTAATGCCCACCTAATAAAATCTAAAACAAGCCATTCAAGCATAGTCTGGGAATTCTTTACGTATTCCAAAAACCTTTGCCTATACTGTACTTCCACAGCTCCATCCTCTCCATGGCTGTAGACACTCATAATCTCATCAGCATTAATTTCTTCGTCCGGCTGGAACTCATGCAGACTGCCAGACTTATCCCAAGAACCTTGGGCTTTCGAAACCGTCTCTTTCCAGTCCTGCTTCCATTCACCGTGCTTTTTCACATAGTATGGAACATAAATCGCTGCATACAAAAACACAAGAACCAGCACTCTCGCAAAGCTAACTCGGAACATTTTTTTTGGAAGTCCCCTTGACCTTTCAAAAGCCTCCGCCTTATACTTTTTTCTATCAAACATTCTAGTCTCCTTTTTTCTAATTAACGCTAAATTTATATAGTAAAATCAAAAATTAGACAAGCATGCAAAAATTATATGCCAATAATTTTTTACAAAAAAGTGACACTTTGCCTTTTATTGCGTGTATCATATTATATAGGACAGAACAAAAAACGAGGAGTCATTATGAAAAAAATTATTATAGAAAAGATTTTCCAAGTTGCCATTACCGCTTTTGCAGCACTTCTAATAGACTGCTCTTCTACCGCATACAGGGTCATGGAAGGAGAGATTACACAACTGTCCAAGTCGGCTTCATATGCAATCACAGTTCCAGATGATTACCCCGATGAATCAAAATCCGGGCGGACAACATCTATGGAAATTCGCAAGGTACTGGCTGGCTGCGGAGTAAACGCAATGCTTTTAAATCGCTTTCCAGATTACAAATCCGTCACAGCAGAGACAAAGGGAAAATATGACTACATCGTAGAACCAACGATTACTTACTGGGAAGACAACATTGCCACATGGAGCGGAAAACCAGACAAGCTTCTCCTTGTAATAACAATCTACAAGACAAAGACATCAGAGGTTATGGATACATTCACCATTGACGCAGAATCTTCCAGCATAGTTTTTGGCGACAATGACCCAGTAGACCTGATTAAGGAACCGGCAAGCGTCCACTATGGAAAAATAATAAAGTAGAGCCTCGCACGTATTCAACGCTAGCAATTTCTGCGCTAAAACTTTAATGCATGAACACAAGCACTGAATTCTTTGCAAGTTCATACAGCGTATTGAAAACTTAGCCAAACAGTTGTATTCTATTGAATATGGAAAATTCAACAGAACAAAAAGAAAGTCCGGCTGGCACTTCCCTGGCAAAAAAACGGGGACGCTCCCTTGTGGCAAAAGGCCTTTCACTTTCATTCCTTACGCTTGCATCAAGGCTGCTTGGCTTGGTAAGGGAAATGACAAAGGCAAAGTTTCTAGGTACGTCAACACTTAGTGACGCATTCGTAATAGCTTTTCAGGTTCCAAATTTTTTCCGCAGGCTCTTTGCAGAAAATTCGGTGTCGGTCGCCTTTATTCCAACTTTCAAGTCAAGGCTTGAAGATTCATCTACGGAAGAAGGCAAAAGGGAAACCCAGGAATTCATAAACGCAACTTTTACCCTTGTAACTTTTTTTACGGTTGTCTTTGTAACCCTGGGCATGATTTTTACCCCGCTCATTCTTAAGATTTTCTTTGGGAAAGAATCCCTTGATGCCCTTACAGAAGCTACAGTCCTTACAAGGATAATGTTCCCATATCTTGTGGTAATTTCCATTGCAGCCCTTTTGCAGGGAATACTCAATGCGCTAAAGATTTTTTCACCTTCAGGCTTTACCCCCATCCTCTTTAACGCAATAGTGATTGCATTCACATACGTTCTTACATATTTTGGCCTTACAAAAAATCCAGCCCGGGCAATGTCCATCGGTGTAATAACCGGCGGCTGTGTGCAGGCAATTTTCCAGCTGCCCTTTGTACTGCGCAACAATTGGAAGCTTTGCTTTACCTCGCTAAAGAAGGCCTTCAAAAACCCATACACCAGAACCGTAATCCGCCTTATTGGACCTACAATAATCGGAATGGCAGCATATCAGATTAACGACATTGTTTCTTCTTCTCTTGCAACCCGCGCAGGAACTGGTGTTTGCTCAAGCCTCCAGTACTCGCTAAGGCTGCAGGAATTGATTCTTGGCATTTGCGCAGTTACCATAGGAACCGTAATTCTTCCAGACCTCACTGGCTTTGCAAAAAAATGCGAATGGGATTCATTCTCAAAACTATTAAAGCAGTCGGTTAACATAATGACCCTCATTTCAATTCCGATTACTTTCTATTCACTAATAATGGCAAAGAACCTGATTACGCTTGTCTTTGCAACAGGCAGGTTCAATGAAGATTCCATTCTTATGACGCAAAAAGTTTTCTGCTGCCACATACTGGGGCTTACCTTTATTGCGGTTAACAGAATTGTTTCCCCTGCTTTCTATGCACAGGGCGACACAAAAAGTCCAACCATTGCAGGGCTCATAAACTTTGCAGTGAACATTTCGCTGGCATTAGTTTTGGTAAGGCAGATGAGCGGCTCTGGAATTGCACTGGCACTTTCTGTTGCAAGTCTTGTTAACACGGCTTTCCTCTTTTACTTTTTAAAGTTCAAAAAGAACATAAACATTGCAAGCGTTCTTGGAAGCACACTTTTATATGCGCTAAAGGTCACACTCTTTTCTGCAATAGCGGCCATTCCAATTTATCTTCTTAGGGAAAGAATCGTGGATTTTTTTGCAGGGCACAACCGCCTTATTTCACAAGGAATTCCTGTTGCAATTACAGGCTGCATCTTTGGCGGCATTGGAATAGCATTGCTTCTTATTACTAAGGATTCGCTTGTTGGAACCGTAGCAAAAAAACTAAAGCGTTGAGCAAAAAAAGCCTACCCCCGATTGTAAGGGCGGCAAAGCCGTTGCCGTTAGGCAATGGAGCGCGGTTAGCGCGGAACCCTGGAAAGCGGGTTTACATATAAAAGCTGGTCCAGAAAAAAAGGAGAATTTTTTATGAACGAAAATATTTTGCAGGATTACGAAAAGATAATAGCTAATGCCAACCTTGATTCAATCTACAAGGCAAGGCGTGAAAAAGTTTATGCCTACATGGAGCAGCACAATATTGCGGCGGCAGTTTACGAAGACAATGAAGAGCACAGGACACCTGCTGTCCGCTACCTTACAGGCCATCCGTCTGACGCAATCCTGATTCTTACCGCAGACAAAAAAGCCCACCTTGTTCCATGGGATGAAAACTTGGCAGCCATCCGCGCACATTCTGATTTTGTAACTCCGCTTACGGAATACAAGCGGGTGAACACGGATGCCGTAAAAGGCGAGCTTAAAAAATTTTTGGCAAACCCAAAGGGGCTAACTGTTTCGCTGCAAACGGAAACGACCTACATTTCTTTTAAAAAGTTTCAGGATGCACTTGGCGGTGACGGCTGGAAGGTTGAGTGCACGGAAGAAGGCGTTCACAAGTTTACAAAAGAACTTAGGGCTGTAAAAGATGAATACGAGGTTGCCTGTACGGTAAAGGCATGTGCAATTACAAGCGGAATGACGGATGCAATCATACCACTTCTTGCGGAAGGAAAAATTAAAACAGAAAGCGACGTTGCCTTATTTATAGAAAAAACTCTCCGCGAAAAAGGATGCGAGCGCACAAGCTTTGACACTCTTGCGGCTGGCCCTTCACGAAGCTATGCAATACATGCCTTTCCCGGCTACACAGGCGGTTTATGGGGCTGCGACGGACTTAGCATTTTGGACTACGGCGTTTGTTACGAAGGTTACGCAAGCGACTGCACCATTACCATTGCACGCGGAAAGCTTAATGCCGCTCAGGAAAAAATCCTTGAACTTGTTCAAGTTGCAGCAGACGAATGCAGACCTCTCTACAAAAAAGGATTGCCTGTTTTAGGAGCCGCAAAAAAAGCAGACGAAATCTTTGCAAAGGAAGGCCTTTCTATGCCACACGGACTTGGCCACGGAACAGGCCTTGAAATTCACGAGGCACCCTTTGTTAGCACGAGGGCAAAAGAAGACACGCTTTTTAAGAGCGGCAACATCGTAACGCTGGAGCCAGGTCTTTACGATCCACAGCTTGGCGGCTGCAGGCTAGAAAACGACGTGCTTGTTACCGATGACGGAAACATCCTGCTGACCAACTCGCGGATTTTTAGGATGTAGTTTTTGGCACACAGGCTTGAAAAAAAATGCTTGCTATAACATAATAGTTTATAGATGGAAATTTTATTATATGTGCAAGGATAGAACAGGAGGCTGTAAATGACAGCAGTAAAAGAACAGGCATTGTCAATGATACAAAGTCTTTCTGACGAAAGTGTTGTTTATATAATAAAAATCCTAGAAGGCCTTAAAGGTTTGGAAGCAAAAAACGAAACCACCATCTCAAAAAAAGAATTGCAGGAAAGACTTTCCGACATGCGTATGGGCATAAACTGTGCAGAGCATGACCTTATAGAGGATTAGGCTCAGCTCATGAAAAAATTTGGCACGACAAAGCGTGGAACGAACACCTCTACTGGCAAACTCAAGACAAGAAAACTCTTAAGAGAATAAACGAACTTGTGAAAGACATAGAAAGGAACGGTATTTTTAACGGAATCGGAAAACCAGAAGCATTGCGTGGCAATCTAGCAGGACTTTACAGCCGAAGAATCGACGAGGCAAACAGACTCATATACCGCAAAGAAGGTGAGTTCCTGGAAATAATTTCCTGCAAAGGACATTACGAAGACAAATAAGCATAACCTATGCATTGCAAACCACACCCGATTAGTAGGCCCGCCGCAATTACATGAAGATTGGCATCTGCTCATAAAAATAACGGCGTTTTCTATTTTCCGACCTTTATATTCATGGTTCTACAAAAAGTGTATCAAAATGGCACCGAGGAATGAATCACTGCCGTTTTTTTTTTGCAGCCTCAATCATTTTCTTGTACATTTTAGACTGCCTGTCAACAAGCGTTCTTGCCCACCAGCCTACGCCCGATTGGAAGGGCCCGCGCAAGCGGGTTGCCAAAGGCAATGGAGGCGAAAGCCGGAACCCTGGAAAGCGGGTAAAAAATGCCTCCTTGCAATTTTTACCCGTCTGTTTTGAAAAGAAATGACGCACCCTCCTTGGCGCTACTTGTTTGCAAGCAAGTAAAAATTGCAAGGAGTCTGGCCGGACACGGAGTGCCGGACACAGTGAAAGATGGCATGCCGTCCAGAAGAGAAAAAATTATTTTAGATAGACCATAAGAAGCATGATGTCGCTGTTGCGGATGCCAGAGATGCGGCTTGCCTGGCCCAGTGTGAGCGGTCGGACTTTTTCCAGCTTGGCACGGCTTTCTGCACTAAGGGCGGGGATGGCACCGTAGTCAAAGTCGGCGGGGATTTTTGCCTTTTCCATTTTGTGCATTTTTGCAACGCGGGCATCCTGCTTTTGAATGTAGTAGCGGTACTTAAAATCTTCCTGGGCTTCCGTCCATTCGATTGCGGTAAAGTTTCCAGGGTTTTGGGCATCGGGATTTTTTTCCAAGAGCAAAAGGGCTTCTTCTACTGCCGCATATTTTTTGTTTAGGGCATCCATCTGTGCCTGGCTTACGAGTCCAGCTTCAAATCCTTTTGCGCGAAGCCTTCTGTCCGCTGTGTCGTGCCTAAGCTTAAGGCGGTATTCGGCGCGGGCGGTGAACATGCGGTAGGGTTCCTTTGTTCCAAGCGTTACAAGGTCATCGATAAGAACACCGATGTAGGCTTCGTCTCTTCCGAGTACAAGCGGCTTGTATTGGGGAATGCTTCTGAAATTTTCAAAGCCGGCATCTTTTTGTGCCTGTTCAAGTTTGCTGGACAAGGCCAATGTTTCGCGCTCAGAAATTTCTGCAAAGTTTTTTAGCTCGTCGGAATTGAATACTGGCTTGGGCTGGAAGTGTTCTGCCTCTGCGCTTGAAGGGCTTGCACCGAATGATGAATCAGCATTGCAAAGCGGGCCGCAGAATTCCCTGTGGGACTTGGCGTAAAGGGCTGCATTGATTCCTGCAACGAGCCCCTGCCCCGCAGCTTCTTCGTAACCGCTTGTTCCGTTTATCTGCCCGGCGTTAAAAAGGCCTGCAACGCGTTTTGTTTCAAGCGAAGGGAAAAGCTGTGTTGGCTCCACGTAGTCGTATTCAACCGCATATCCCGGTCGGCTTACAACGCAGTTTTCAAAGCCAGGCATTGTGCGGAGGAATGCATCCTGAACTTCTTCCGGCAAACTGGAGCTTAATCCGTTAAGGTAAATCTCGTCTGTTTCTATTCCTTCCGGTTCAACAAAAAGCTGGTGGCGCTCACGGTCTGCAAAGCGCATAACCTTGTCTTCTATGGAAGGACAGTAGCGAGGACCAACACCGTGAATCTTTCCCGAATAAAGCGGGGAACGGCCAATGTTTGCGCGGATGATTTTATGTGTTTCTTCGTTGGTGTAGACAAGGTGGCAGGGAACCATGGGGCGGTCAACGCTTTCGTCATCAAAGCTGAATGGTATAACTTCCGCATCACCTTCCTGGAGTTCAAACTTGGAAAAGTCAACGGTGTGGCGTAAAATGCGCGGCGGTGTTCCAGTCTTTAGGCGGCCTGTTGTAAAGCCAAGGCGGTTAAGGCTTTCCGTAAGTCCAAAGGCAGCGGCTTCTCCAAGTCTTCCGCAGGGTGCGTCAAATTCGCCAATAAAAATTCTGCCTCCCAAAAAAGTGCCTGTTGTAAGAACTATGGAGCGGACGGGCATTACCCTACCCCTTTCCGTAACAATGCCGATTACTTTTTGCCGCATTCCGCTTTTTGCAGCGTCCGTTGCATATTCATAGGAAGCACTTCCCCTCTTTTCGCCAGGAATTGATCCGTATTCGCTTGAACTGTCGCTGCCCTCGGGAAGCGGTGTGGAAGAGGCAACTGTAAGAACGTCAACGGCGGTGTCCATTAGGGTGCAGAGGTTGGGCGTTGTTTCCAGTGTGCGACGTGCCAAAATGGAATAGGTTATTTTGTCTGCCTGGCTTCTTGGTGCCTGAACTGCGGGACCACGGCTTTTGTTAAGCATGCGGAACTGAATCATTGAGCGGTCAATCAGCTTGCCCATTTCGCCGCCCAATGCGTCTATCTCGCGGACGATGTTGCCTTTTGCAATGCCACCAATCGAAGGGTTGCAGCTCATGCGCCCGATTGAGTCAACTGTCTGGGTAATCAAAACTGTCCTAAGCCCCATTCTCGCTGCCGCAAGTGAAGCTTCTATACCGGCGTGGCCTCCGCCTACAACAGCCACGTCAAAGGAATCATAAAAAGCCATAGTGCTATGGATTATAGCGAATTGCCGCGATTTTTACAACAAAATTTTTGGAGCTTAGTTTTTTGCACGGAAGTCCTTAGGACGAAGCCTTTAGGACGCAGTCCTACTTGCTCTACCAATTTGTTCCCTGGCTAAAAACGAGCGGACAGGCCAATGCGCCACGGGCTTTCCGGGGCTTGCCCTCACGGCCGGTACCCTTACGGGTACGCGCTTCGCACCCCCTCCAATCCCGCGTAGGTTTGTTTTTGCGGCAAAAGCAAGCGAATATGGATTTTTTTAGCAAGGCGTGGTATTATATTCTTAACAGCCCTATTAGCGGAGGTACGGATTATGTCAGATTTTGCTTATGCCTATTTCTCTACAGAGCTAGACAAACTTTCTCTTCCTGATTTGGAACAGCTTTTTGAAAAAATCAAGGGGTTAATTGCAAAACAGAAGGAGGTAAAGGTATCTCAAGAGAAGGAATCAATAACAAATCTTCTTGACCTTGCCAATTCATTGCATTTAACCTCAAACGGACAAAGCTGGACTCGAGAGGAACTGTATGAGCGATAAAATTTTCCTAGATTCAAACATCCTCATTTACTGCTTTGACTGCAATGATTCAAGAAAGCAGAATATTGCCCAAAACATTGTTAACAGTCTTGTTGATAGTGAAAGCGGACAGATTTCAACACAAAGCCTGCAAGAATTCTTTAATGCAGCCACAAAAATTAAAATGTACAAAAGAAAATGCCATGAATGCTGTAGAATATTATTCAGCCGCTTTTCCAGTGCATTGCAATAACGTGCAGGACATACTCGCAGCAATAAAAATCAGCATAAGCACTCAATTCTCTTTTTATGATTCCCTTATTCTTTCTGCGGCAAAGGCTGAAAACTGCGCCATTGTGTATTCAGAAGACTTGAACGATGGTCAGGAAGTTGACGGCATCAAGATTGTGAATCCATTTAAAAACTACTGATTGTAAATAATTGGCGTTTCTGATAGAATGGCGTGGATGGCTAAAGAAGAAATTTCGCGCTTGGATAAGGTTCTCAGCAACAACGGTTTTGGCACAAGAAGCCGTGTAAAAGGCATGCTTCACAAGATGTGCGTCTCGGTTAACGGCAATGTCGTTACGGACGGAAAGACACGTGTGAACACTTTGACCGACGTTATCAGCGTGGACGGAATTCCGCTGGAGATAAAAAAAGAGCTCTACATCATGATGAACAAAAGCGCGGGTTCAGTCTGCTCTGCAAGGAGCGGAATGCACCTTACTGTTTTTTCTTTTCTGGAGGACGAGGCAGCGCGCAGGTTTGAGCGTGGCGAGCTAAGTTCCATCGGACGCTTGGACGCAGACACGGAAGGCCTTTTAATTCTTACCACGGACGGAATGTTGAACCACAAGATTACATCCCCAAAGTCAGGCATTCCAAAGACCTACCTTGTTTACCTTAGGGATGCAGTTGATTCTGCCACAAAAGATTCCTACAAGGAAAAGCTTTCCAAGGGAATTCACATTGCGGCAGAAGGAAAAGACGGAGAAGCTGACTGCCTTCCTGCCATACTTGAATGGGGAAACGGCGGCTTTACGGACGAGCGAGGCCAGAATGAAGACGGCTCTCTAAAGGTGGATTGCAAAGAAGTCTGCACCCTTACCGTTTTTGAAGGAAAATTCCACGAAGTAAAAAGACTTTTTGCGGCTTTGGGAAACGAGGTCGTGTATTTAAAAAGAATAAAAATGAACGAGCTTGAGCTTGACAAGAATTTGAAAAGCGGAGAATACCGCGAGCTTACGGATGATGAGCTTAATCTTTTACGAAAGGGGTTAAAAAGCGATGACTGACATTGAGATTGCCCAGAAGAACATAATGGAAAACATAGAGGCTGTTGCTTCCAAGATTGGCGTAGCAGAAAGCGACCTTGACTTTTACGGAAAGTACAAGGCAAAGATTTCTTTTGCAAAACTAACGGAGCTTCAGAAAAAGGCGGCAAACCCTGCTACAAGGGGAAAGCTTGTCCTTGTTACAGCCATGACTCCGACTGCCGCTGGAGAAGGAAAGTCCACCGTAACTATTGCACTTGGTGATGCGCTCCGCAAAATCGGAAAGAAGAGCGTTATTGCCCTGCGAGAGCCTTCACTGGGTCCCTGCTTTGGAATAAAGGGAGGTGCCTGTGGCGGAGGTTATGCCCAGGTTGTTCCTATGGAAGACATCAACCTGCACTTTACAGGCGACATCCACGCAATCACTGCCGCAAACAACCTGATGGCAGCACTCATAGACAACCACATTCAGCAGGGAAACGACCTTGGCATTGACCCCAGAACAATTTCTTGGAAACGCTGCGTAGACCTGAACGACCGTGCCTTGCGCAACGTAATTCTTGGGCTTGGAAGCAGGATAGACGGTGTTCCCCGCGAAAGCCACTTCCAGATTTCCGTAGCAAGCGAAATAATGGCATGTGTTTGCCTTAGCCGCACAATCAGTGAGTTAAAAGAAAGAATTAGCGCAATTACAATCGGTGAAACATACACTAAAGAAAGCGTTACCTTTGGACAGCTTAACTGCACAGGAGCAATTGCCGCGCTACTGAAGGACGCAATAAGGCCAAACCTTGTGCAGACTTTGGAAAAGACACCAGCCTTTATACACGGTGGGCCCTTTGCAAACATTGCCCACGGCTGCAACTCAATAAACGCAACTTTGTGCGCACTTGCAACAGGCGACTATGTTGTAACAGAAGCAGGTTTTGCCGCTGACTTGGGAGCAGAAAAATTCTTTGACATAAAGTGCCGCAAGAACGGCCTTGCACCAGACGCAGCTGTTATTGTAGCAACAATAAGGGCACTGAAGATGCACGGCGGCGTTGCAAAGAAAGACCTTGGTGAAGAAAACCTTGGGGCTCTTGAAAAAGGCTTTGCAAACCTAATGGCTCACATTCAGAACGTAAAAAAATTTGGCGTGGGGGTTGTGGTTGCAATCAACAAATTCATCTCGGACACAGACGCAGAAATTGAACTTGTAAAAAAACTCTGTGCCGCAGAAAAAACGGATGCAATCCTCTGCGAAGGATGGGCAAAGGGTGGAGAAGGCGCCACGGAGCTTGCAGAAAAAATTGTTGGAATTACGGAAAAGAAGAATGAATTCAAGCTGCTTTATTCAGACAACCTTCCGTTAATAGAAAAGGTTCAGGTTCTTGCAAAAGAGATTTACCATGCCTCTTCCGTTGAATTTGACGACAAGGCTAAGAAAAAACTTACCCGCTTCCAGGCGGAGGGCTACGGAAACCTTCCTATCTGCATGGCAAAGACGCAGAATTCAATAAGCCACGACAAAGCCCTTACAGGTGCACCAGAAGGATATGCATTCCCGGTACGCGATGCCCAGCTATACAGCGGAGCAGGATTCGTAGTTGTGTTTGCGGGAGACATAGTGGACATGCCTGGTCTTCCAAAGCTGCCAGCCGCCCTTAACATAGACGTGGACGACGAAGGAACAATCAGCGGGCTCTTCTAACAGAAGTGAATGGAGGAAAAAGTGAAAAGCGGGACAAAGTATTTTACTGGCAACAAAAAATTTGAAAACCTGAACAACCAGCTCATAATCAAATACGACAGCTTTACCGTAGATGCAATCTGGCGGAAGATTGGAGCAAGGTATGACGGAATCATGTACAAATACGGCCCCCGCTTTTCCGCAGTAAAAAAGACGGACTTTGACTTTTTGCCACTCGCATCGGTTTACCTTACGCTAAAGAACGAGGACAGTTCCGATGCGCTTGAGCTTATCCAGGAGCAGGTTCAGTCCAATATCTTCCAGGAAATCCGCGACGAAAGGGAAAAAAAGTCAAAGACACCAAGCTTTTTAAGGAACATCTTTAAGCCTACCCAGAAAAAACTTATCTCCGATGAACTCAACAAATTAATAGAAGACTTTTGCGCAGAGAACAGCTGCGTTGAGCTTTGGCAAATGCTTGACCAGTGCAATTCACAAGGGCTAGACTCGGCAGACTAAAAAAATGAAAAACAAAAAAGTTTTGTACACAGCATTTTTATTCTTTGCAGGAACTTTGCTTGCACTTTTGTTGAATATAATTGGAATCAAATTTTATTTTGACTATCTTAATGCATATTCTGCGACTGGAGATTGGGCGGAAAAAATTGCCGCTGATAAATTTCAAAAAATCATTGGAGTTATTCTTCAATTGATATTTTCAATCTTTCCAGGAATTTTTCTTATATTTTTTTCCCGTACAAAGCCTTCTGTAGGATTCTCCAAAATTCGAGCCTTATGGGTCGGGATTTTTGCTTTTTATGTAACAAATGCTTTGTACTGGCCTATTGCCAGGTTTTGCTGGAGTTTGATTCCGGTTTATTACCCTGATGCAATAAGGCTGTTTCATTTGGCAGTTGAGGAATCCTTAGGCAAATTTCTACTCCGTTTCCCCTTAGGCGGGTTTTATTCTATTTTTCAGTATATTAAATTCGTTATTTTTAATTACAATCAAATTCCGCTTTTGGATCTGATTTTTGAAGTATTGGGTTTTGTTGCTGGATTGCTTGTTCTTACAGGTTTTATAAAAGGAACGCAGGTATTAAACCAAGAAGTAAAAAATCAATCTGTTGAACCAGAAGTCCAAGCTGTACCTGCCCCACAGAATGAGAATCCTGCTGCTGTAAAAACTACTGGATTTTTTCAGGCCATAAAAACCTGCTTCAAAAAATCGTTTTCATTTAAAGGTTGTGCAAGCAGATCTGAATATTGGTACTTCATTTTATTCTGTTATGTGATACTAATTCTTTTTTTTGTTTTTTCAAATATTATGCTTACAAAATACATGCTTTCCGCCTATCGTCTTTTACAGAGTATTTTTTGTATATTTTCACTTATTATAATGCCTGCAATTGTTAGTGCCGGAGTCCGCCGAATGCATGATGCAGGAAAAAGAGGCTTTTTCATCGCAATTCCAATTGTTTCATTTATCATAGCTTTAATGCCATCAGCAGAATCAAGCGAATACCGCGATGGAAAAGTCATTCATTCAATTTCAAACGCAATAGGAATGTCAGTTTTAATTTTCTTCAGCACCATTTATTTATTTTATGTTATACAAATCATCCGTTTACTTTGGAGAAGATTTTAGAAGAAATTCAGAATGAAAAAGATTTTTGCTGATGACGCTCATGTGGAATGCTACGGATATTTGAAGTAGAATATCACATTTGGAGAAGAAATGAAAAAATACAAAAGTTATTCAAATGCATTTTTCTTTATATTGATTCCAGGCCTTCTTTTATCTTTATGGATGATTTTTGGAACACTTTCTGGAATAATCCGTGAAGATAAAACAGATAATCTTGTAGTTGTTATTGGTATATTAATGACTATAGGAGATTTATTTTTACTATCTGAAGTCTTTCGCAAAATAAAAATTTTTGATGATCATATTTCAAGAAGAAATTTTCTTTTTAAAGAGAAAAAAATGTTTTTCTCAGAAATAAAAAAATATGAGGTTTCGCTCGGTTCAGATGGAAACCATATAATTTTGTATTCTAATGACAGTAAAATGATGATTCCATTTTCTGGTATGAAATTTGTTTGTGATTTTTCTGAAATACTGAAAAAGCAGTTTTACGCAGAAACACAAGAAAAAGTTGAAGACATGAAAAGAAATGGATTTGAAATTCATTGTGCAAAATACAAAATTAGATGCGATATGAATGGAATAACAAATTTAAAAACTAATAAGCAATTCCGCTGGGAAGATATTAAATGTAGAAAACGTGAATGTATAGATGGAACTTCTTATATATTTTCAATTGATAAAGAAATCAAACTTGGAGTAAATAAGATAAATTTCTATTTTGCCATGGAAGATTTTTTTGATGAAATGTCTAAAAAATGTATAATCACATAACATACGCTCAAATTCGGATGTTAGGCCTGCGCCCACCACCATTTAGGAGCGTAGATTCTGTAAGAAAACCCCTTGACAAAACATATAATCATATACTAATATATTCATATAATTAAGAATTACAATATTCAAGGAGGATGCCATGGCAGCTGTCAAAAAGGAAAAGAAATCCTATAGCGAAAAAACGCTCTTTCAGCTTGCAGACCTTTTTAAAATATTCGGGGATTCTACAAGGATAAAAATTCTTTTTGCGCTAACATCCGGCGAAAAAAACGTGGGGGAGCTTGTGGACGCACTTGCAATAACCCAGCCGGCGGTAAGCCAGCAGCTTAGGGTTCTTAAGCTGAACGGGCTAATAAAAAACAGGCGCGAAGGAAAATCAATCCTCTATTCACTGGATGATGACCATGTAGAAAAAATCCTTAGCATAGGAATGGAACACACACTGGAAAAAAACGGCAAGGAGTAAAAGATGGCTTTAAAAACTGACGCAGAAAATATTGAAGAGGCAAAGGAAAATACAGCAGAAAAGGTTCTGGAAAAAAACGGAGAAAAGTGCAGCAGCCACGAAAAGCATTCCTGCCACCACTGCCACTGCGAAGACGACGATGACGATGACGATGACGATGATGATGAAGATGATCACCACCATCACCACCGCGAGCATGGGGAAGAAGATGATGACGAAGAGGAAGAAGAAGAGGAAGGTTCCCTAAAAAAAATAATCCTTGTAGCAATTATCTTTATTGCTGCCCTACTCTTGGAAAAACTGCCTTTCTTTTCTTTTAACGGACCTATTGCAAAGGGAAACGAAAAGATTTTCCTTGCAATAAGAGCGGCATACCTTGCCCTCTATGCCCTGGCCTACCTTAAATGCGGAAAGGAAGTGCTTCACGGAATGATTAGGAACATAGCAAAGGGAAATTTCTTTACGGAAGAAACCCTCATGGGTGTTTCCACGATTGGAGCAATAATCCTTGGTGAATATTCAGAAGCGGTTGCAGTAATGCTTCTTTTTAGTCTTGGGGAATTTCTTGAAGACAAGGCAGTTGACTCTGCAAAACATTCAATAACAAAGCTTGTTAGCATAAGGGCGGACAAGGCATGTGTCCTCCGCAACGGAAAAGAAGAAACTGTTGACGCAGCAGATGTTGCCATTGGAGAAACAATAATTGTCCGTCCGGGAGAAAGGGTTCCTCTTGACGGAAAGATTGTTCAGGGTACAACCTTGGCAGATACATCAGCCCTTACCGGAGAATCTGTTCCAAGAGAACTCTTGCAGGGAGACGACATACTCTCCGGCTTTATAAGCACAAGCGGACAGGTTCAGGTGGAAGTTACAAAGCTTCTTGGAGAAAGCTCGGCTTCCCGAATAATACAAATGGTAAAGGATGCACAGAAAAAAAAGAGCCACACGCAAAAGTTTGTAAGCCGTATTGCAAAAGTCTACACCCCCTTTGTATGCGCACTTGCCCTTCTTGTTGCAATAGTGCCGCCACTGGTAAGCTTCTTTATAACAGGAATAAATTCTTCTGCAATATGGAAGCTTTGGGTTTACAGAGCTCTGGAACTTTTGGTTGTGTCTTGCCCATGCGCACTTGTAATATCTGTTCCACTCACATTCTTTGCGGGAATAGGCAGGGCTGGAAAAAGCGGCATTCTTATAAAGGGTGCAAACTATCTTGAGCAGCTATCCAAGGCAAAGACTGTTGTTTTTGACAAGACAGGAACCCTTACCAAGGGAACATTTGAAGTAAGCGCAATCCACCCGGCAGACGAAAGCAAAATGAATGCGGAGGAACTTCTTGCAATTGCAACCCACACGGAATACTACTCCAACCACCCAATATCACGTTCGCTAAGGAATGCCCACAGCTGCCCCCTTTGCAAAACAATAACCGTAAACGACACCCAGGAGATTACAGGCCACGGAATAAAATGCACCATAGAAGGAAGCAAGGTTCTTGTTGGCAACAGTGCCCTTATGCAAAAGGAAAAAGTTCAAGGCCTTGTTCCTTGCAAAAAGGAAGGATGCGGTGAAGGAACTATGGTTCACGTGGCAAAGGATGGAATATACTGCGGACACATAATTATAAGCGATGCGGAAAAGGACGATGCCAAAAAGACTGTTTCCATGCTGCGTAAGGCAGGGGTAAAAACTACTGTAATGCTTACAGGGGATTCAGAAAAGGTTGCCGCCAGCCTTGCAGCAAAAACAGGCATAGACAAATATTATGCGGAGCTTCTTCCCCAGGACAAGGTTTGCAAGGTGGAAGAGCTTCTTAAAAACGAAGGAGTGCTTTTGTTTGTGGGAGACGGAATAAATGACGCCCCTGTCCTTACACGCGCGGATGTTGGAATTGCCATGGGTGCAATGGGAAGTGATGCCGCAATAGAGGCCGCTGATGTTGTGCTTATGGATGACAAGCCAAGCAAAAGTGCAGTTGCAATAAGCCACAGCAAGAGGACTATGGGTATTGTTTGGCAAAACATATTCGGCTCGCTTGGAATAAAGGCAGCAATAATTGTTCTTGCAGTTCTTGGAATTGCAAACATGTGGACCGCTGTCTTTGGGGACGTGGGTGTTACAATGCTTGCAGTACTGAATGCCACAAGGCTTATGTACACAAAGAAAATTGACTCTTAAGAGGTGATCTTGCCAACAAACCTACGCCCGATCGTAGGGGCGCGAAGCGTTGCCAAAGGCAATGGAGCCGAAAGGCGGA
>DJYC01000107.1:0-12710 GCA_002448445.1 Treponema sp. UBA6988 | reverse complement strand
GGAGCCGAAAGGCGGAACCCCGGAGAGCGGGGAACTTGAATGGAGCTACCCGGCGGGCTAGCCGGGTACAGTTAAAGATGGAATGCCGTCCAGAAAGAAAAACTACAAAAGCTTTTCCAGCTGGCCAACTATATCTGTAAAAGTGTCGAGCGCTGCCTGAACCGGCTGAGTGCTTTCCATGTCAACGCCTGCAACCCTAAGGCTTTCGATTGGGTAACGGGAACCGCCGCTCTTAAGGAACTTAAAGTAGTCTTCCCTCTCCTTTTCGCCGCCTGTGGTAACCCGCTTTGCAAGTGCCAGGCTTGCAGAAATTCCGGTCGCATACTTGTAGACATAGAATGCATTGTAGAAATGCGGAATGCGAAGGCCCTCAAGATCGCTGGTTTCTTCAAAGTGCATCTCGGGCCCAAAGTAGAGTTCAAGAAGCGAGCGGTAGGTTTTGCGCAGGAAGTCCGTTGTAAGCGGCTCTCCCCTTTCCACTGCCTCGTGTGCCATAAGCTCGTATTCCGCAAACATGGTCTGGCGGTGGAGTGTTGCAAGAATGTCGTTTGCCCTCATGCTAAGAAGGTACTTTTTCATCTCCTCGTCTTTTGCGTTCTTGAACATGTATTCAAAGACAAGCTCTTCGTTAAAGGTGCTGGCTGTTTCCGCCTCAAAGATTGTGTACTCGTAGCTCATGAAGGGGTTGTTGTGCACGCTGTACCACGAATGCATTGAATGTCCGCCCTCGTGAGCCATTGTGTAAACGTCGCGGATAGAGTCGTCCTTGTAGTTAAGCAGGATGTAGGGGTAGCCCTTGTAGCAGCCGGAAGAAAATGCCCCGGAATGTTTTCCCTTGTTTTCGAAGCGGTCTGCCCAGCCGCCCAAGAGACCTGAGCAAAGAGTGTCCGTGTATTCCTTTCCAAGTGGAGCTAGGGCTTGGCGGATTATTTCTACTGCCTGCTCGTAAGTTGTAATTTTCTTTACGGACTTTACGAGGGGCACATAGACATCGTAGTGGCGGAGCTCTTCAAGACCAAGCACCCTCTTTCGGAGTGAATAGAAGCGGTGGAGAGGACCTAAGTTTTTGTGGACGGTCTCGATAAGATTTTTGTAGACGCTTACCGGCACCTTGTTTGAATAGAGTGCTGCCTCCAAAGATGAAGCGTATCCTCTTGCGCGGGCATGGAAGACGTCGTTGTTTACAGAGCCTGCATAAAGGGATGCAAGTGTGTTTGCGTGGGAAGCAAACTGTCCGTAGAATTTGTTGTAGGCTTCTTTTCTTACACCCCGCTCCTGGCTTTCCATGAATGTTGTCCAAGTGCTGTGGGTAAGAGGCATATCGGTTCCGCAGACAGTCACTTTGCCAAAGTCCAGGTCTACGTCGTTCAAAAGCGAGAAGGTATTGCTTGCGGTCTGGCCTGATTCGCTTTGAAGGGCCATGATGCGCTCTTCTTTTTCGCTTAGAGTGTGGGGCTTCTGCCTTAGCATTTTCTTTATGTAGATGCGGAAGGGTTCAAACTGCTCTTCTTCTATCCATGCGTTTATTTTTGAATCTTCTATGGAAAGAATTTCCGGTACGTAAAAACTTGTTTCAGCCGCAGCCTTTGAATAGGCCATGGATGCACGGTTTACCCTCTCCTGGTTTTTGCTGTCGCTCTGGTCTGCTTCGTTCTGGAGGCTTGCCCAGTGGTAGACGTTTTCCAAGAGCATGTCCAATGCCTGGTCTGCCTTTAGGGCTTCCAAAAAATTATCTTTGGAGGAAGAAAGCGTGCCCTTAAAGGAAACAAGCTTTTGTGTTGCCTTTTCTACAGAAGCAAGGTCTTTCTCCCATTCTTCTTCGCTTTTATAAATCTGCGTCAAGTCCCACTTGTATTCTGCGGGAACGTCTTTTCTTAGGGGAATTGTATTTTTGTCCATGGTGTTAGCATAGCATAATTTGCAGGATTTGGAAATAGGCATAAAATTGTATGAGGAAAAGTGTATGCAGAAGGAAAGTACTTGATATTTTGCCTAGCCCCGATTGTAAGGGCGAGTTGCTTGCAACTCGTTGCTGTTGGGTGAGCTTGTCGAACCCCAGCAATGGAGGCGGAAGCCGGAACCCTGGAAAGCGGGTTCAAAAAGGCATAATGCGGTAAAAAATGGCATGTGCTCCAGATTATCACCAGAAGATTCATCGTCCATTGAAAAAAAGAAGCAAATAGTTGTATAATATGGAACGTTTTAGATTTTACTTGTAAGGATGTTTTACAATGAAAGAACTTATGTTAGGAAATAAGGCTTTGGCCCGCGGCTTGTACGAGGCAGGATGTGCAGTCGCAAGCTCTTACCCGGGAACACCAAGCACGGAGGTTACGGAAGAAGCTGCCAAATTCAAGGAGATATATTGCGAATGGGCTCCAAACGAAAAGGTTGCCCTGGAAGCTGCCTTTGGTGCATGCCTTGCCGGAAAGAGAAGTTTCTGTGCAATGAAGCACGTTGGCCTTAACGTTGCGGCAGACCCAATGTTCACCATTTCCTACACAGGCGTAAATGCAGGAATGATTATAAACGTTGCAGACGATGCGGGAATGCATTCTTCCCAGAACGAGCAGGACAGCCGCCACTATGCCATTGCGGCAAAGATTCCAATGCTAGAACCGAGCGACTCTGCGGAAGCCCTTTACTTTACCAAAAAGGCCTACGAAATTTCAGAAAAATTTGACACGCCTGTTCTTATAAAGATGTGCACCCGCGTAAGCCATTCACAGAGCATTGTAGAAACTTCCGAGCGCATTGAACCACCTGTTAAGCCCTACCAGAAGGATGCTTCCAAATACGTAATGGCACCCGCAAACGCAAAGCGCCGCCACCCCTTTGTAGAAGAGCGCACAAAAAAGCTTTCCGAGTTTGCAGAAACAAGCGACCTGAATAAGGTTGAATACTCCTCTGCCCCGGAAGGAAAGAAGCTTGGCATAATCTGCGACAGCACCTGCTACCAGTACGCCAAGGAAGTCTTTGGAGACAGCGTTTCCATCCTAAAGCTTGGCATGGTCTGGCCACTTCCACAAAAGCTGATTAAGGACTTTGCAGGCAAGGTTGAGCGCGTGGTTGTCCTTGAAGAGCTTGACCCGATTATAGAAACACTTGTAAAGGCAATGGGCCTTAAGGCAGAAGGAAAGAACATATTCCCTGTTACTGATGAATTTTCGCAGGGAATGGTTGCATCGCTTCTTGGCAAGGAATTTGGAAAGGAAGCAAAGACTGGCTGCTCAAAGATAGACGGTCTTCCTGTAAGACCTCCTGTAATGTGTTCAGGATGTCCGCACAGGGGACTTTTCTACACACTGCACAAGCAGAAGTGCACGGTTATGGGAGACATTGGCTGCTATACACTCGGAGCAATGCCGCCACTAAGCGCAATGGACGCAACTGAATGCATGGGGGCATCCGTAAGCTCAATCCACGGATTCAACAAGGCGACTGGCGGTGAAACGGAAGGAAAGACTGTAGCGGTTATTGGAGACAGCACATTCATGCACTCAGGAATGACTGGCCTTGCAAACATTGCCTACAACCAGAGCAATTCAACCGTAATAATACTTGACAATTCTATTACAGGAATGACTGGCCACCAGCAGAACCCAACCACAGGATTTAACCTTCGCGGAGACCCGGCAGGAAAGATTGACCTTGAGGCGCTTTGCAAGGCAATGGGTATAAAGCGTGTCCGCGTCTGTGACCCCTACAACTTAAAGGAAACTGAAGCTGCTGTAAAGGAAGAGCTTTCTGTAAAGGAACCGTCCGTAATCATAAGCAGAAGGCCCTGCGCCCTCCTAAAATATGTAAAGCATAACCCGCCGCTAAAGGTGAACGAGGAAAAATGCCGGGGCTGCAAGTCCTGCATGCAGATTGGCTGCCCTTCAATCAGCTTTAAGAACAAAAAGGCTGTTATTGATTCAACCCAGTGCGTGGGCTGTGGAGTCTGTTCACAGATGTGCGCATTCGGGGCATTTGAGCAGTAGACGTAGTGGTTCGACAGGCTTGTTGAAGCAACATCTCTTTGCAAGTGCCCCTTCGACTGGGCTCAGGGAGCGGGGGTGCAGGGATTGTTGAAGAAACATCTCTTTGCAACTGCCCCTTCGACTGGGCTCGGTGGTTCGACAGGCTCACCAACCGTGGTTCGGCGGGGGCACCAACCGATTAGTGCTTTTTTAGAAGCTTCTTTGTTACCTTCTTAAAGTTTTCTATGCTAAGGGGCTTTGCAGTGTGGGCGTTCATGCCGGCACGAAGGGCATTCTGAACGTCTTCGTTAAAGGCGTTGGCCGTCATTGCAACGAGGGGAATGTTCCTTGCCTCCCTGCGCTTTTCGTCGCTAAGGGTCACATCGTCCCCAAGGTTGCGGATTGCGCGGGCTGCATCATAGCCGTTCATCACAGGCATCTGTATGTCCGTAAGAATCATGTCGTAGCTGCCCGGAGCAGAAGACTTGAACGCTTCCACAAGTTCCTTGCCATTCTCCGTTATCTTTACCTTTGCACCGTTCACGCTGAGTATTTCCGCCAGCAGTTCGGAATTAATCTTGTTGTCCTCCGCAGCAAGGAAGTTAAGGCCAGAAAGAACGCTTTCTTCCTTTTGCTCATCCTTAGCACCCTTGTCTGCAGAAGGCCCCTTTGCATTTCTTTCCTCTTCTATCTTTGTGATTGCAGCTTTTAGCGCCGTCATAAAGAAGGGCTTGGGAATAAAACCGTCCACTCCGGCAGCCCTTGCATCCTTTTCGATCTGGGAAAAGTCGTATGAGGTAAAGAGGAAGATTAGAATCCCGGGCGGAAGGGCAGCCCTTATGCGGCGGGCAGTTTCAAGTCCGTCTATGTCCGGCATAAGAAGGTCAAGGAGTACCATGTCAAATCCAAAACCTGCCTCATGCGCAACACAAAGCTTTTCGATTGCCTTTTCCCCTCGGTTCACGCACTGTATGGAAACGCCAGTGTCCTTCATCTCGTCCACAATGTTTTCCAGGACTTCCCTCTCGTCATCAACCACCAGCATCCGCTTAAAGTTGTGGTCTCCCCAGAATTCCGTACCGCTTTCATCCTTGACGATTTTTAGCGGCAGTATTACGGTGAACTTTGTGCCCTTGCCTATCTTGCTGTCCACGTTTATAGTTCCGCCCATAATATCCACCAGGTTCCGCGTGATTGCAAGGCCAAGCCCAGTTCCCTTTACGTCCTCGTAGCCGGAAAGAACTTCCCTGCTAAAAGGAGTGAAAATCTTTTCCATGTAGGACTTGGACATACCCCGCCCGTTGTCTTCCACTTCAAATGAAATGTTCTCGTAAAGGGCAGACTTTGTGGGCAAGCCCTTTATCCTGAGGGTTATTTTTCCGCCCTCGTCCGTATATTTCTGCGCGTTGGAGATAAGGTTTATCAGAACCTGCTCAAGGCGGTTTTCATCCGCAACGAATTTTTCGTGCTTTACGTCGCTCACGTATATGTTGAAATTCTGCTTCTTTTTTTCCATTTCAGTGCGCATTATGCTGTCTATGATGGAAACAGTTCCCGCAAGCTTGAATTCCCTAACGTTCAGAATCATGCTGCCGGCTTCTATCTTGGACATGTCAAGCACGTCGTTTATAAGGTCCAGCAGGTGGTTCCCGGAGGCAAGTATCTTCATGGCCCTGTCGCGTACATAGTCCGGATTGTCCGCATTTTTTAAAAGCAGGGTGGAAAAGCCTATTACCGCATTCATCGGCGTGCGTATGTCGTGGGACATCTTTGAAAAGAATTCGCTCTTTACGCGGCTTGCCTGCTTTGCGGCCTCAAGTGCTTCCTTTAGCTGCTCGTTTCGCTTTTTTTCCTCCAGAATGCTTTTGGTCACGTCAGTCTGAGAAACGAGAATCTTCTGCTTCTTTTCGTCCAGCCAGACAAAGCGTATCTGCTTCTTCCTTATGTCGTCACTTCCCTTGGAGGAATAAAGGTTAAAGAACTGGAGGATTTCGCTTTCTGTCATCAGCTGCCTTTTTATGCTTATGATGGAAAACATGTCGTAAAACCTGTTGCGCTCCACTTCGTCCACTACTAGGTCCGCCCCTGACTTTAGGAATTCTGGATAGGAGACTATTTTTTTTTCATCAGCTTCGGTATACTGCCCCGCAATCCAATCTCCGACTTTTAGGGTTACGTTTTCAGTCTTTGGGTCAAGCAGGGCAATAAAGTCAACGTTGCCCAATGCTGTCCTTTTAAGGAGCATGTCGTCTTCCACAAGTTTCTGCTCAAGCTGATAGCTCTTTGAAATATCGGTCTTTATAAAAAGTGCCTTTCGTTCCGCCCGGTCAAGCCATGTAATCCTGAACTGCTTTCTGACGGGACCTGACTTGTCGCCCGCAAAGTCAAAGACCATGTAGACGGTGCCTTCTCTGTCCAGCCTTTCCTCCAAGTCTTCTATAAAAAAAGTGCTCTTGAAGTCCTTGCGCTTTTCGCCGTCGTTTACATACATTTTGGAAATATTGGCAAGGATTTTTTCGCGGGTGGAAACCCTTTCGCTTTCCGGAGTTGGGATTCCATACCAGGAGCCGTATTCCAGGGTGACTAATTTTGTCGCGAAGTCTATTACCGCAATGAATTCATTAGCCTCAAGGCAGGCCTGGCGGAGGATCTCGTCCCTAAGTTCATTTTTCTTAACCTGATCAGGTTCATTACCGCCTGCAAGGGGTGCAAGGGAAACTGCTACGAAGCCCTTTGCCACCGAAAAGCCCTGTCCACTAAAGCGCAAGCCCTGCTCTTTACCGTGAAGCAAAAAAGTCCTGGACTGTCCAAGCCTAAGCACGTTGCGGCACTCGCAAACAAGATCCTTAGCAAAGGGGATTGAAGATTGCAAAAGTGACATTCCCCCAAGAAAAGGCGCATTCTGGCCACTGGCAGTTCCAAAGGCAGCATTTGCCCAAACGAAGGTAAAGTCGCCCTCATCCGTATAGTCCGGAGGAACGGCTGCCTTTACGATGCAAAAAGCCGAGGGGTTCTTTTCGTAGACATACTTGTAGCTCTGTAAATCAAACGGTAAATCTGACATGGCAATATTATAGCAGAAAAATGTAAAATAGAAAAGCGAATAAACAGGCCAGACTCATACTTGATTTTTTTAGGATTGAAGATATAATTGTGCGAAAGGAGATTACATGAAAAAAAGTCTTTTTGTTTTTGCTGCATTTATATTTGCGTGTTTTTTTGCCACCGCACAGGATGCAGGGGAAATCTTGGATGACAAAACGGCTGCGGGCGTGGAAGCAGGAGCAGATACGGATGCAAGCCTGAATGAAGAAGCTGTAGCGGAAGGGAATGCACCTGCGGATGAGAATGAAGAAGCCAGTGTAGAAAAATCAACCGGGAATGCCGCCGCAGAGTTTTCCACCGGCGAATGGTACGGAAACGTATACACCAATGATTTTATAGGTATAAAATACGAGCTGCCCCAGGGCTGGGAAAAATACGGTGATGAAGAAATTGCCGAAATCATGAACCTTGGCAAGGAATTCCTTAATGACAATCAAAAAAAATATGCAGAACTTTCAAAGCTCACTACCGTCTACCACATTCTTACCAACAACCCGGCAACTTCTGATACGATTTGCCTCATTACGGAAAAAACATTTCTTGGAATTTCTGCCAACCTGTATGCAAAGAGGCTCAAGCGTGAACTTGAAGCTGTAGATTCACTCAAGTACGAGGTGGATGAAATTTCAACAAAAGAAATTGCGGGGAAGAAATTTACGGCGCTAAAGACTAAGGTTTCAACGCCCATGTCCAGCATCACCCAGGTTTACTACTGCTACAGGCTTGGAAAATACATGGTTTGTATAATCGCCACCAGCAAAAAGGGGGACGAAGGTATAGAGGCCATGCTCAAAGCATTCAGGTAGCATTTTTTTGCGTTAGGGATTGTAGGGGCGGCGCAGCCGTTCTCGCGAAGCGGGAATGGAGCGGTAGCGGAACCCCGGAAAGCCCGACCCGCCTTTAGGCGGGGAACGCCCAGCAAAGCTTCAAGGAACGCCCAACGTAGTTTCAAGGGTCGCCCATATAAAAAAGATTAAGCAAATCTATTCTTTGATTTTGGTAATGTGTCCAGTGGCGATTTTTACATTTCCTTCGTAAAGGGTAAAGTTTTTTCCTACAGACAATTTGTTTTTTATTTCTGGAAAGTTCAGGAATAGAATTTTTACGTTGAGCAATTCAGTTTGAAAACTATAGTTTTGAATGTAACTTCCTATGACAATTCCGCAGCAATAGCCATACTTGCCATCGTCAAGTCTAAAAATTGGCCTGTAGGTGTAGTCTCTGTCTTCCACAGGGGGCAGGCATGTTCTTCCGCCATTTTCTTTGGACAAGAAGCACATGGAAACCAAGATGTCGTAGTCATGCATTTTTACCAATCCTTTCGTAAGGTACTATCTTTCTTGCCATCTTCCCTGGCAGCCTTTGGGGAATATGTATTCTGCATAGCTAAATTCTTTGTCTTCTACGAAGAACCAGGGGGAGATGGATTCGAAGCTTTTTATAACGTGAAGGTCCTGGGCAGGCATGTAGCCCTGGCCAAGAAGCATGATTTTTTTGCCGGTCTTTTTGTTTACCGCCATGTCTGTTACAAAGACTGCGTGCCCCGGGTTTCCGCTTTGCACAAAGACGTCGCCTATGCGCAAGTCGCTTATGCTGATTGGCTTTATTTCTTTGGCCATGGAGCGGGTACTTGCGTAGCTGTAGACAATGCGCAGGTACTGGTCAAAGATTTCCCTTGTTGCACCCTTGGCATAGCCTGCCTTCCATCCGCTGCCTGTGAGCCTGTAGCCGTCCACGAACTTGCTGAAGGGCATGTAGACTCCGCCTTCGCTGTCAAAACCGATTTTGGAATATTCTCCGCGGGCGTAATAGTATTCAGCACGCATTTTCATGCAGGCGTCGGCACACTGGAGAATGTCTTCGCTAAGCTGTGGAAAGTCGTAGACTGCAATGTGGAAGCTTTGGCTTTTTAGCTTTCCGTTGTAATAGTAGACTGGGCTTCCGTCGGGCTTTAAGGGGAGCTTTCTGTAGAAGTCTTCGTAGGAGCCGGCCTTTACGCTTACACGTTCGTAGCCTTCCGGTACTCCAATCCTTGTTTCTACGGTCATGCCGCTCTTGTTTATTTCTACGCTTGGACCTTGGGGGCCAAAGATGAAGTCCCAGATGTCGCCCCAGCCGTCGTTGCTTGGGGATTGGGAACCTGCCGGCTGTGAAGATGATGACTGCGAAGATGCGGTCTGCGAGCTTGATATCTGTGAACTAGCGGATTGGGAACCGGCACTCTGGCCTGCACTCTGGCTTGCAGAAGATGAACTTGTTGCGCTTTGGCTTTGCTGGCTTGCCCTAGAGTTGGCCTCTGCCCTTCTTTGAATTTCCAAAAGCTCAGCATCCTTTTTTTGCTGCTCACTCTTGGCCTGGGCAATTCCTGCGGCAGAAGTGTCGTTTACGGTTATGCTAAAAATGAATTTGTAGTAGTCGCATTTTACTTCTACGTAGGTTCCGCCCTGCTTTAAGGCTTTTATTGTGAATTGGCTGGGGTTGGATGAACTCTGTGTTACCTGTGCCACGGATGGATTTGCACTGGTTGCCTTGACTGGAGTTCCGTTTGCGGCAGGGTCGCTTGTTGCAATAAAGGTAAAGGAATTTTCACCTGACAGGTTGAGCGTTATGTAGCTTGTTCCCTTGGGATAAATTTGGCCGTCTTTGGAAACCTGCACGCCCTTTAGCTTTGGCTTTGAGGAATCCTTTGAGCCCATGGAAAATGTAGCTTGAGTAAGAGCGGCAAATGCCATTACTGCTAAAATTATTCTTTTGGAACTTTTCATGTAAAACGCCTCCTTTTTGTGGTGTTTTGTTAGGGGTGTCTTGTTAGGGCAAGAAGGTTTTCAGGGGAGGAAAGTTTTTAGGCCTCCGCGTACAATCCTTCCTTCCAGCTTGTTGCCTTCGTAGATTTCGCCGTCAATCTGAATATATGGGAAAGATTCGTTTATGATTGTGGCCGTCTCGCAGGGAACGTGGGTGCAGTAGTATTTTCCGATATGCTTGCCGCGGACGAATGATGGCATTACAAAAAGGGCTGGAACTTTTGGCTTTTCCAGAATCATAAGGTCCAAAAGGCCGTCGTCTATCTTGGCAGGTGGGCAAACCTTCATGCCGCCGCCGTACTGGGTTCCGTTGCAAAGGATGGCTGTAACACATTCGTATTCAGTCTTTTTTCCGCAGGCTTCGACACGCACTTTGTAGGGCTTAAAATTCATGAGCGTTTTGGAAAGAGAGCCTACGTAGGTGTAGTTTTTCTGGTCTGTAAGGCGGAGTACTTCTACGTCTAGGCCTGTACCGCATGCGTTAAGACACCTGCGTTTTCCAACCTGAATGTAGTCCAAATTGCTTTCCTTGGCACGTACAATAGCGTCAATTGCCTCTTTGGGGTCAAAGCTGAATCCGGCTCCACGGGCAAAGTCGTTTCCCCTTCCCGCAGGAACAAAGCCCAGCCTTGCCTTGGAAAAATCCATGCCGTTCAAGACTTCGTGAAAGGTTCCGTCGCCTCCAATGGCAACGACAACGCTTGCGCCCTTTTCGCAAAGACGCTGTGTTATGCGCTTTCCGGCCCCGCGTCCGTCAATTATGTCTATTTGGAATTCCAGTCCCTTTTCGTTCAAATAAGAGCGGACTTCTTCCAGGCATTTTTTTCCGGCCCCTTTTCCGCTGAGGACGTTTACAACTATATTGTACATGCGAGAATTATAGCATGTTTTTTGGCGGTTAGCAATGAGAAATGAATAGCAATAAGTTTATGTGAACAATCGGATATATGCCATATATATACATGGAAATCAGTTTAGTGCTCCACTACCAGAAAAATCTGGCTGAAAATCCATGATGCGAGGTAATAGGAATCTGACTCCCTTCGGTCGCACCTCGCAAATGGATTTTCATCCATATTTTTCTTCCCGTTGCGCACTAAACTGATTTCCAAAACCCTTTGCATAAGCGTATATCGTCCGAACTTATTTCTTTCGTATTATAAGTATCATAATGCGGTAGAAAACTTGACAAAAAACCGTAAAGAATGTTAAAATACCGTAAGATTATCTAAAAAAATATGGGGTTCGGCATGGAAGATTCAATCCTTACAATAGAAGAAGTTGCAAAGTACCTGCGCGTAAGTGAACGCACTGTATATGACTGGGCGCAGAGGGGCGAAATTCCCAGCGGAAAGATTGGAACCGTCTGGAGATTCAAGAAAGCCGAGATAGAAAAATGGGTTAACGAACGCCTGTCTTCTTCCAAGGCGGCCCCGGCAGACATAAAGATTCTTGTAAAGGACATCCTTTCTCCAGAACGCATCATCTTTATGAACCACCAGACCAAGCACGACGCACTTCTTGAGCTTTCGCAGAATCTTGCAACTGCACCGCAGATAAAGGACGCAAAGGAACTTGAGGAAGCTGTCTTTAAGCGCGAGGAACTTATGTCCACTGCGATTGGCATGGGGCTTGCAATTCCCCACGTAAGGCTTTCCAGCGTAACAGACCTTGTAATGTCTGTTGGAATCTCTAAGACCGACATTATTGACTACCAGAGCATAGACGACATTCCTGTCCGCCTGCTCTTTATGATTGCAGCTTCATTCAACCAGCACAACTATTACCTTCAGACCCTGTCTTTCTTTAGCGCAAAACTTAAGAAGCAGGATCTTAGGGAGGCCCTGCTGAACGCATCATCTTCTATGGAAGCATACGAGCTTTTGACAAAATAGCCTTTGGCAAAACATTCAGTCCTGGTTCTTTAGCCGGGACTTTTTTTATGCGGATGCCCGCACAGGGGTATTATTAATGTTACTAGGGGGAACTTGCATGCTTTTTGGAAAAGGCAGAGGAAATTGGAAAAAATATGAAGCGCTAAAAAAGGATGAATATTCCGTGAATGAAAAGTATTGGAAAAAATATAAGGGCATCTCTAAGGAACTTGCACAAGAAATTCCTGTGGAAAAATTATATTCAACAATAGACAATTATGTTTGCTGGGTTGTAGGAAATTCCTATGATGCAGAAATGGATGCAAGGCTACAAAAATTGCCAGCTGCAATAAAATATACATATTTAGTTTATACTTATGAATGCGAAATCAACAACGGCGGATTTGACCAGTTTTACTTCAATTCCATCGGATATGAAGTTTTTGAAATTCAGAAAGGCTTGGAATTCTTTGGCCTAAAGAAAAATAAAATCTTACTAGACAAATCACTTGAATTATTAAAGCAAAAAATTGATGTTTCAAAGTATCATGAATTAGCTTCAAAACGAGAGTTGCCAACAGAAGATTTTGAAAATGAATTCCATGAACTTGACAGCCAGTTTTATGATTACCCGGAAAAAATTGAAGATATTATAAATGAATATCTGGATAAGCACAGGGAAGATTTGGTTACAGTTGAATAGTCGGAAATGTTTTAGCGCGACAAACATTTGTTATGTGGACGCGTAGGGGCCGCGGGGTTTAGGAAAAATAAAAATGAATTTAATTAAACTGTTTTCAAATGATTCATATAATAGCGAAGAATTTTATAAATATTTTTCCAAGGAAGAAATTCTCAATATACCATCTAATTTATATGATTTAATTGATATAGATCAAAATAATAAAAATGAATTTATTTTTCCAAATATTATAGAATTCTAAGCTAAGCCCTTTGTCCAGACA
>DJYC01000078.1:10023-43705 GCA_002448445.1 Treponema sp. UBA6988 | reverse complement strand
CCCGAAAAAAGGCTTCCGCGCTATCCCTTCGGGCACGCCGAACGCACTTGCTACGACGTGTGTGCAGAATTTTTTTCGGTTCAAAAATCGCTTCCGCCAATTTTTATACTGTAACACGGAAACTCAAAATTGCACCTTTTAGTTATTCAGCTCCGTCTGCTTTCTTTAGCAGCGTAGTCTCCCAGCGCAAAAGCGAGCGTTCTGCAGCTTCGTCTCCGCCCATAACGTCGCACATTATGCGGAAAACTGGCTCTGTGCCGCTTGGCCTCATCCAGATGAATGCCCTTGGATTTCCGTCTTCGTCCAGGAAGCGTATCTTTAGGCCACCGTTGCCGTTTGCCCAGTCGGAAGCGTTCTTAACTTCCTTGGTTCCGTTGGTAATGTCTGCCTCGTAGCCGGTAAAGCCGTAAATGGCATTAAGCTCGTCTGCATGCTTGCTCCAGTCATCGGTAAAGACTGCCTGGAAGCGTTTTTTAAGCAAGGACTTGTCCTGGGTCTTAACGTCAAGAACCGCCCTGCTTTCGCTAACGCCTGTGGTTGCAAAGCGGGGAAGGGTGGAAAGCACGTCGCTAAGCATAAAGTCGTCCTTGTAGCGGTAGGACATTCCGGCCTTCTCGCACCAGATGTGGAAAAGCCCCTTGCAGAACTTGCCGTCGCTTCTCCTGTAGTCACGGATTGTAAGCATCTTGAGCACAGCAAAGAGTGTTGCCACCGGGTCGCGCACGCTGGAAGGATATGTAATGTTTCCACCGTTGCTGCCCTCGCCAAGAATGCGCACGTCGTAACCTTCGTCCCTCTTCTGGCGGGCAAGGTTCACCACGTTTGCTTCCCCAACTTCCGCGCGGAAAATCTCGTAGCCAAAGCTTTCGCAAATCTGGTCAATGCGCATGGATGTTGGGCCGTTTACTACAACCGCATGCTTTCCAAATGTTGCCTGCGTCCTCCACAAAAGCCCCTGTTCGTTAAGCGTCTCCTTCTTCCATTCCTCAAAGGCAAGCTCCGAAACAACGCTAAGCGCAAAAATCTCCTGTGCCGTAATTGGGCGGGCAGTCTGTGCGTCCTCGTCAAAGAATACAATGTTGCCCCTGTCACCGTCGCAGTCCGGCATGTAGCCAATAAGAATGTTGTTGTTGCCGTCAGCATGAAGGTCATTTATTACGTCCGCAAGACGGGTCATGTTCTCTGGCTCTGGAATAATCTCGTGCATTATAAGCCCAGGCGTGTCGTTAAAAGGCAAAAATTCAAGGCCGCACTGGGGAATAAAGGTCTTGTCTATGGAAACCGAGCGGGCAGAGCCGTTCATGTCGCATACGATGGAAGCTGGGTTTTCCCTAAGACCTTCCTTGATTGCCTCAAAAACAGCGTCCTGGCCCTTCTTGTTAAAGATGCCGGTAATAACCCCGCGGATGAATTTGTCGTAAGCTTCAACCGCACGAAGCTTGTGGAAGGAAGAATTTGCATACACCTGCTTAAGGTGGTGAAGGTTTGCCCCCTCAATAAGAAGGTTAGCCCTTTCCTCCGCATCCGAAGCCTTGCACTTCTCCCGGAAAATGTCTGCAAGTGCGTTGGTCTCCTTGCCTTCAAGAACCCCGCCCTTGTTAAGACCAAATTTTATTCCGTTCCAGCCGATTGGATTGTGGCTGGCCGAAATGTAAAGGAAACCGTCAAGCTCCTTTGAATAAGCCATAATTTCCGGGGCAGATGCAACCTCTACAAAGTGGACGTAAATCCTCTTCTGCAGGAAAACCCTTATGATAACATCCGCCATTTCCTTGCCGGTAGGACGGGTATCCGTGCCAAGAGCCACGTGGGGCTCATCATTCTTTGACTTTGAAAGCACATAATCCGCAAAAGTCTCTGCAATAAGAGCGCAAAGCAAGCGGTTAGTTTCTCCTATATCAGAATCCTTGTCTTCTGCACCGCCACTCTTAGCAAAAACCTTGCGCCAACCGGATGCAGAAAGTATCATATCATTTTGAATCATGCTACTATTATAGCGACAATTCTCCATATTTTCAACAAAAAAGCCCTTATTTGCATGGTCATTTAGGCGGTCATTTAGGCCCAAATAGTCTTAATTTGGCATTTTCCTTCCATAATACTCTTCTTTTTGAGCAGTTTGCCTTTTTTTAGCGTTCCCTCCGCCCTTCCTGCCTAACACTCATTGCAGCTATGCGTAACTATGGGCTTCCACAGTGGCGTATATTGCTTGCAATACGGCTCGTTTTGTAATATATTTAATAATTGAATATGGTGAACAGTGACGCAGCAACCTTGCAAAATATTTCAGCTCCTCTGAACATTGTCCCTTTTTGCAAAAATATGCGAGTTGACCCGACCAATAAGGCGGGGCGTGCTTAAAATTATGGAGCAGGCTTTATCAGAAAAGCATTTTTACTGCCTCTATATAAGAACTGGCTACGAATGGGATTTTGTAAAAGAAATCCAGCCGAAACTTGATTCTCCGAACACCCCCTGCAAAGGGAAACTCTATTGCCTTGGCAAGCAGATGAGGTTAAAAAGTGGCAAGGAATACATAGATTCCATTTTTCCAGGCTATGTCTTTTGGGAAACAGATTCATTGGAAGGCCTTTGTGTTTTGCAGAAGGGCAAGGGGTTCCTAAAAATCCTTCCCCATAACAGTGAACCCCGCGTCTTGCAGGAAAAGGACGTGGACCTTATACGCTCCTTCTTGAAGTACGGGATTATTATGCCAATCGTCCATGTAGACTTTGACGTAAACGACAGGATCAAAATCCTTGACGGCTACTTTAAAGGACAGGAAGCCTTAGTAAAAGCCGTAAATCGACGTAACAAAAGGGTCAATTTCGAGGTTGAGCTGATGAACGGTGCCCACGTCATAGGTTTAACATACGAAAGAGTAAAAAAAATGGATGAAGATTAACTATACTTTTGTCTTGGTTGTAATCTGAATAAGTTGACAACAATTTCTTCTTATAATAATATTAACACATTAAAGGCAACCATTGTTTGGCACGGAGCTTGATTCAAGCACGGATCCCGGATGGCGAACAAAATTCCTTGCGGTGACCGGTCAAAATATACCTTGTTGCCAATGGGGGTGGTGTCTTTAAAATAGTATTATATGAAAGAATTTTGTTTATGCATTCACTATTAAGGAGATTCTTTTTGCATGACCCCGTGTGTTTCGATAATCGTTCCTGTATACAATGTTGAGGAATACCTTGCAAGGTGTCTTGACAGTATTGTGGCTCAGACATTTTCTGACTGGGAATGTATATTGGTGGACGATGGTTCTTGTGATAATAGTGGAAAAATTTGTGATGAATACGCTGTTAAAGATACGCGTTTTTGTGTTATTCATCAGCAGAATGCGGGAGTAAGTGTTGCTCGAAATGCCGGTTTGAAAGCTGCAAAAGGAGAGTGGATTGCTTTTGTTGATAGTGACGATTGGATAGACCCCAATACTTATGAAGTTGCAGTTAAAACAGCTTTTGACAATGGTGCTGATTTGGTTCAGTGGAGATGGGCAGAAGAAATCGATGGTGCTTCTAAAGCAAATGTTAATGCGCATACAAGGGTTGGTGTGTTTAAATTTGAAGATTCTTGCTTATATTGTGAATCTAGAAGTATGTGTAATAAAATAGTTTCAAGAGGTTTATTATCTTTTCCTCAGGTTAGATTTTCAACGGATTTAAAATTATTGGAAGATACGTTTGTTAGCTTTCAGGTGCTGGTAAGAATGCAGCGTGGGTATCAGTTGGATAATAAGTTTTACCATTATTTTATGAATCCTGCTTCCGCAACCCATAATATAAATTATTCAATTATTTTAAATCAAGTTGAAGCTGTGGAAAAAATTGTCGCTTTTTTAAATGAATCTAATCTTTCAAAAACAAAAAATGTAAAGAGGATCATAAAGCAATTGAAAATCGAGCCAAAAGAATATGCTTTGATGAATTTTGGTATTGATTATTCTAGAACAGTTTTTCCAGAAGTACAAAAATATACTTTGTTCAGACCTAGAAAAATAACTTTGTTATATTGGCTTATTTTTTTCCATATGGATTTTATTGCAGTTTTTATTATGAAACTATGGAAAAAATCAAATGAAAAAAATGAAGGGCAGGTGATCTATGAGAGTTGAAATACTTGGCTCATCTAGTTTTATGCCGGTTCTTTTTTTATGGTTAGTTAATTAATAAAAAAAATTACTCATAAGATAATATAAGGTAAAGATGAAAAAAGTCTCTATACTTCTTGCTGCATATAACGGAAGTCGTTATATAGAGGAACAAATAATTTCAATTCAAAAACAGACATTTCGAGATTTTGAATTGATTATATGTGATGATTGTTCATCAGATAATACAGTTGATATTATTGAGAAATATGCTAGAAATGATAGTAGAATAAAAATATATCGTAATGAAAAAAATTTAGGTTTTAAGAAAAATTTTGAGCGTCTGTTAAACTTGGCCACATGTGATTATATTGCTCTGTCTGATCAAGATGATGTCTGGACTGAAAATCATATAGAAAAGTTGCTTTTTAATATTGGTGATAAGGCTTTGGTTTGTGGTAATGCATATCTTGCGGATGTTAATGCAAATCCGACTGGAGTTACTCTTTTAGATTGTTCACATTTTGATTTTTTGCCAAAGACTCAAGATGAATGGTTTTTCTTTTTGCTGCATGGAAGTATCTTTCAGGGAGCAGCTTGTTTGTTCCGCAAAACTCTTCTGCCATATATAAAGACTATTCCTGAAAAAGTTCGGTTTCATGATTATTGGATTGCAATGCAGGCGGCTTTGCATGGTGGGGTAACTTATTTTATTGATCCGATTTTATATTACAGACAACATGGAAGTAATATAACAACGAATAAAAGAGGAACTTTTTTTGAATTAGTTAAGAGGGCTTTTTTTACTGATTCTACAATGCAGAAGAATAAAGAACAAATAGATATTCTTTTTGCTTTGGTGTATTATCTGGAAGAGGATTCTAGAAAAAAACTTGTGGCGGATGCTCTTCAATATTTTATGCACTTAAATAGTTTTCTCAAGATGCCAGCTTTATTTTATTTTTGTAGAAACTATAAGCAAATTTATTTATCAAATGATAAAAAACTTTTTTTTATGCGAATTATGAAGAAGTTTGTTTTCGGAAGATGACAGTTTACATCAATTCACAAGCAAGTATGTTATTGGGGTTGTATTTTTATTAATTTTGTATTTTATATAATCTTTTCTAAGATACTGGGAGTCGGATAAAATGAATATAACATTTCTTTTGCCTTGTACAGCGGAAAGACCTGTTGGAGGTATAAAGGTCATCTTTGAATATGCAAATAGATTTATTGAAGATGGTTATTGTGTAAATATAATTATGCCAGCTCGCCTTCTGTCAATAAAGAATAGAATCGCAAGTTTAATTAGGTATCCATATTATTTAATTTCAAAAAACTATTTGCCGTATGAATGGTTTGAGTTGAATAAAAATGTAAAATTGTTTTTTGTAAGAAATCTAAAATTTAAAAATATTCCATGCAAAAGTGATATTTTTATTGCTACAGCAGTTGAAACTGCATATTTCCTCGAGGGGTATGACACAAGTGCTAAAAAAATCTATTTTATTCAAGATTTTGAGGATTGGAGTATGTCTAGCACTCAAGTTCTGGCATCCTATAAATTTAAAATGACAAAAATAGTTATTTCACCTTGGCTAAAGGATCTTGTTAGAAGCGTCGGAGAAGATGCTACACTTATACCGAATGGTTTTGATTTTAATAAATTTTTTCTGCAGCAAGCTATTTCCAAACGGAATAAATATAATATTTTGATGCTTTATCATAAAGAAGAGAGGAAGCGTTGCAAGGATGCGATAAAAGCTTTGTGTGTTGTAAAGAAAAAATATCCGTGTGTTAATATTTCTATG
Source organism: Treponema sp. UBA6988 (assembly GCA_002448445.1). Taxonomy (GTDB): domain Bacteria; phylum Spirochaetota; class Spirochaetia; order Treponematales; family Treponemataceae; genus Treponema_D. The sequence goes on along the minus strand of DJYC01000078.1, from coordinate 37,786 downwards.
TTTGGGGTTCCAAAGAGACCGAGGGGACTTCCTTTTGAGTTTTCATATTTTAGAAAGCCTAATAAAAAACTTCATAATGATTTATATAATAATTCTGCCATATTTGTTAGTGCATCTAGGAAAGAAGGTATGGCATTGCCGCCTGCTGAAGCAATGCAGTGTGGATGTGCCTTGTGCTGTACAAATATAGGAGGGTTTTCCTTGTATGCTAAAGACGGTTTTTCTGCACTCTTATCGCCTGTTTATGATTATGAAGCTCTTGCAAAAAATATAATAAAATTGCTTGAAGATGATGTTTGCCGGCAGCGGATTGCAAAGCAGGGAAACGAATTGATACAAGGTTTTACCTGGGAAAAAGCGTATAGAGATTTTAAAAATGTAATAATGCAATATTATAGATAAAACATTAACAATGTTTGACGGAAATTGAAAAATGAATAGTGTTTGTATGACTTCTTATAATGGGGAGAAATATATAAAGCAACAAATTGATTCTATTATATCTCAGCTTGGGCCTGAAGATGAGCTTATTATTTCTGATGATGGTAGTACGGATTCTACCCTAAATATTATTTCGGGATATTCGGATCAACGAATAAGACTTATTCATCATAAAAAGAATCCTGCCTTGAGGAACAAGAAATATTCGCGTAGTTTTTATTATGCGACAGAGAATTTTGCAAATGCGTTGAGGTATGCACAAGGTGATTATATTTTTCTTTCAGATCAGGATGATTTGTTTGTTCCTGGCAAAATTGCAAAAATGGTTAAAGCTTTAAAAAATGCAGATTGTGTTCTTTGTAATAATCTTGTTATAGATTCTTTGGGAAACGAGATAAATTCTTTTCAAAAGAAATCCATGTTTTCTAAATCTGTGCTTTCTAATCTAAATAATACGCCTTTTTTGGGGTGTTGTATGGCATTTTCAAGGAATGCAATGAAATATATTTTTCCATTTCCTAATAAATTACTTTGCCATGATTTATGGATTGGTTCTTTATGTGCATATAAAAAGAAATTAATATATATAGAAGAACCCTTGCATAAGTATCGTGTACATGAAAATAATGTTTCTCCTTCTGTTACAAATAAGAGTAAAAATCCTTTGTGGTTCAAAATTGTATATAGGATCGTGTTCTTGATTCAATTCTATAACCGACTATTTTTTTCAAGAAAAAATAAGTAATGTTAAATATAGTTTCTTTTATTTCGAGCCGTTAGTTAATAAAATGCGCGAGGTGTTTTTGTGCACATTATAGTTATAAATCCCCCATTTAAGGCGGAATATGGAAAATTTAGTCGCGAGAGCCGCAGTCCTGCCATCACAAAGAGTGGAGCTCTGTATTATCCTTTATGGCTTATTTATGCTGCAGCATACAGTAAAAAATGTGGTCATGAAGTAAACTTTATTGATGCACCGGCGAAGCCATTGAATGATCTAGAAACATTAGATCTTGTTGCAAAAATGACTTTGCCTACTGAAAAGGTCCTTTTTGTTATTGGAACAAGTACCCCCTCAATTAAGAATGATGTTAATTTTGGTGCAAAACTTAAAGATTTTTATAAAAACTCTTTTATTCTTCTTGTGGGTACTCATCCCACAGCAACAGCAGAAGAAACTCTTGGATATAACGAAAAAATAGATGCAGTTGCAATTGGTGAATATGATTATATTGTAAAAGAGCTTGCAGATGCACTGGATTCAGGAAAAGAGCTTAAGGGAGTCCGTGGTTTATGCTTTAGAGGTGGTTCTGGTTTTGTTAGAACTGCACCTATGCCACCAATTGAAAATATGGATGAAATTCCTTTTGCCGCTCAGTTTATAAAAGAATACTTAAATGAAAAAGATTATTTCTTCGCGGCTGCAACATATCCAAGTATTCAGATCTTTACAGGAAGAGGATGTCCGTGCCGATGTAATTTCTGTGTTTACCCACAGACAATGCATGGTCATAAATATCGAGCTCGTTCACCAGAAAATGTTGTTGAAGAATTTGAATACATTGCAGAAAAATTTCCTGATGTAAAAGAAGTTGTTATCGAAGATGATACGTTTACAATCGGAAAGGAACGCCTTTCTGCAATTTGTAATCTTTTAATTCAGAAAAAACTGAACAAAAAACTCCGCTGGCTTTGCAATGCTCGTGTAAATACTCTAGACCTTGAGACAATGAAACTTATGAAAAAATCTGGTTGCCGCTTAATTATTCCTGGTATAGAAAGTGGAAATCAGCAGATTCTCGATAATATAAAGAAAGGAACCAAGGTTGAACAATATTTGCCATATGTAAAAAACGCAAAGAAAGCTGGTCTTTTGATTCATGCCTGCTATATGGTTGGAAATCAAGGAGAATCAAAAGAAACTATGCAGGATACTTTGAAACTCGCGCTCAAACTTAATACTGATACTGCACAGTTCTTTCCTCTTATCCCATATCCCGGAACAGAAGCTTATGAATATAATAAGAAAATGGGTTACTTAACTGTTGGGGATTATGAGCACTATTGCGGGGAAGATGGTACACACAATACGGTTTTAGGTTTGCCAAACCTTTCGGCGCAAGAAATGGTAGATTTTTGCAATTATGCTCGTAAGAAGTATTATTTAAGACCTTCTTATATTCTTCATCGCTTACTTGTGGGGCTCGCAAATCCGGATGATTTGAAACGTTCTTTGAAGGCATTTGGCAGGTTAAGAAAGTACCTATTCAGGTAGAAGTCTATGGCACTCGTATCTATAATTATGCCGGCTCATAATGCAGCTGGGACGATAAAAGAATCCATTGATTCTGTTGTTTCTCAGACATTTGTGGACTGGGAGTTGCTTGTAATTAATGATAACTCTACAGATAAAACAGAAATGATTGTTTCTGGCTATGCAAAAAAAGATGCACGTATAAAACTTCTTCACACTGATAAATCTATAGGAAAACCATTTTATCCGCGTAATTTAGGTATTAAAGCTGCTGTTGGCAGGATTATTGCTTTTTTGGATAGCGATGATGTTTGGTTACCAACAAAACTAGATCATCAACTATCTTTGTTTGAGAATGAAGATACAGCAATTGCATTTTCATATTATGAAAAGTTCTCATCGGGACAAACAAACACAAATAAAAATAGAATAATTAAGTCTCCGGAGACAATAACTTTTAACTCTGCCCTTTATGGAAATCCTATAGGAAATCTTACAGGGATGTATGATACTCAAAAAGTTGGTAAGGTTTTTTATGAAGATGCAGGGCATGAAGATTATATTCTTTGGCTTTCGATTCTAAAGAAAGGATTTGTTGCGAAGAATTCGAATACTGTTGAAGCCCGGTACAGAGTTGCAGAGAAATCTGTTTCTTCAAATAAAGGAAAGGCTGCTGCATGGACATGGAATATTTACAGAAAAACATTAAAGTTTAATGTTATAAAATCTGCTTTTTGCTATAGTATCTATATGGTAAAAGGTGTTTTAAAATATTTGAAATAGGTATTTTATATGAATATAACAATAATTGGTGGTTCAGGTTTTGTTGGGACTCGACTCGTAAAACGTTTGTTGGAGTCTGGCTATACAGTAAAAATTGCTGACAAGAGAAAGAGTGCAACATATCCAGATTTGTGGGTGCGCTGTGATGTTCGTAACTCCCCACGGGAAACAAACGAATATCCCGAAAGTTTAACGGATGCTGCTTGTGCACCTGGAAAAGATGAGGAAGCAAAAAAATCAATGCCCATGCAATCCCTGTTGGATGTTCTTAAGGGAAGTGATGTTGTAATTAATCTGAGTGCGGAACATCGGGATGATGTAACTCCAAAGTCATTGTATGATGAAGTAAATGTATCTGGCAATGAGAATGTGCTTGCGGCATGTACAGAGCTTGATATTAACAAAGTAATTTTTACAAGTTCAGTTGCTGTTTATGGTTTTGCTCCAGTTGGAACTGATGAAACAGGTGAAATAAATTACTTTAACGATTACGGAAGAACAAAATATCTTGCCGAGGGTAAATATAGAGAATGGATAAAAAACGATGCCTCTAACTGTGCTGTAATTATTCGGCCTACTGTGATTTTTGGCGAACAGAACCGTGGTAACGTATATAATCTTCTTAAACAGATTGCAAGTGGAAAATTTCCGATGGTTGGAAAAGGCACTAACCGGAAGAGCATGAATTATGTGGAAAATGTTGCGGCTTTCATTGAATATGAACTTACTCATGACACTGAACCTGGTGAACATCTGTACAACTACTGCGATGAACCAGCTTATGATATGAATCATCTTGTGTTGGATTGTTATAAAGCCTTGGGAAAGCAGAAGACAAGATTGTTCCATTTTCCATATTGGCTTGCATATTGTGGTGGCCTTTGCTTTGATTTGCTGGCATTTGTCACACGCCGCAAGTTTGCTGTTAGTTCAATTCGCATAAAGAAGTTCACTCAGAACACCTACTTCGTAGGAAACAATATAAAGAAAACTGATTTTGTAGCTCCTGTAACTCTAGAGGAAGGTTTGCGGCGTACAATTGATTATGAGTTTGTACGTAAGGTACAGGGACACTCTTTTACTTGTGAATAAGAATATAGAATGTTGAACTTCATATATTCTTATTTATATTTTATATCATTACCATAAAGAATTAGTAGAACTTTTTCTTATAATTATATATAGAATTAGCATTAATAATTATTCATACAGGAGAAACTCCCCATGTCAAACAAAATTGCCCTTATTACCGGTATCACCGGTCAGGATGGTTCTTTCCTTGCGGAATTTCTGCTTGAGAAAGGCTACGAAGTACACGGCATTATCCGCCGCTCTTCATCATTCAACACAGGTCGTATCGAGCATCTTTATCTTGAAGATGCAATCGAAGATATGCATAAGAACCGCAAGGTTTATTTGCATTATGGCGACCTCACGGATTCAGAAAGTCTTATCCGCTTAATTCGTGAAATCAAACCTACCGAAATTTACAATTTGGGTGCACAGAGTCATGTTCAGGTTTCTTTTGAAGTACCTGAATACACAGCTGACTGTGATGCTACTGGTGTACTTCGCATTCTTGAGGCTGTACACTTTCTGGGTATGGAAAAGACCTGCCGTATTTACCAGGCTTCAACATCAGAACTTTTTGGTCTTGTTCAGGAAGTTCCTCAGAAGGAAACAACTCCTTTCTATCCTCGTTCTCCATATGCTGTTGCAAAAATGTACGGTTTCTGGATTATGAAAAACTACCGTGAATCTTATGGTATGTTCTGTTCTAACGGTATCCTTTTCAACCATGAATCAGAGCGTCGCGGTGAAACTTTCGTGACCCGCAAGATTACTCTGGCTGCTAGCCGTATTGCTCAGGGATTGCAGAAAAAACTTTATCTTGGTAATCTCAATGCCCTCCGCGACTGGGGATATGCACGCGACTATGTTGAATGTATGTGGCTTATTTTGCAGCAGGACAAGCCAGATGACTTTGTTGTTGCAACAGGCGAGCAGCATTCTGTCCGTGAGTTCTGTGAATATGCATTCCGCGAGGCTGGTATCGAAATTGAATTCAAGGGAGAAGGTGTAAACGAAAAAGGCTACAACAAGGCAACTGGCGAAGTGCTTATTGAAGTTGACCCGAAGTATTTTCGTCCTGCAGAAGTTGAGACTCTGCTTGGTGACCCGACAAAGGCAAAGAATGTTCTAGGCTGGAATCCGACAAAGACAAGCTTTCCAGAACTTGTTAAGATAATGATGCAGCACGATATGGAGTATGTAAAGGCTGAAAAGACTTTGCATAAGAGATAATCATAGAAAATCAGAGATAAAATTATGGAAAAGAACGCAAAAATCTATGTGGCCGGTCATCGTGGTTTGGTCGGTGGTTCAATTGTACGTTGCCTCAAAGAAAAAGGTTACACAAACATTATTACAAGGACTCACAAAGAGCTTGATTTGCTTAATCAGTCTGCGGTAAATGATTTTTTTGCCACAGAGAAACCTGAATATGTTTTTCTTGCAGCAGCTCATGTCGGTGGAATAGGAGCAAATTCTACTTATCCTGCTGATTTTATTTATCAGAATATGGTAATCGGATTTAATGTGGTTGAGGCTGCCCGTGTTAATGGTGTTAAGAAATTTATGAATCTTGGTTCTACATGTATATATCCCAAAATGGCTGAACAGCCGATTAAAGAAGAGTCTCTTCTTTCAGGTCCACTTGAGCCTACGAATGATGCCTACGCTCTTGCAAAAATTAGTGTAATCAAACTTTGTACTGCCTACAATAAGCAGTACGGAACGAACTTCCTTTCTGCAATGCCTACAAACCTTTATGGTCTTGGCGATAACTATGAGCTTCAGGGAAGCCATGTGTTTCCTGCAATGATTCGCAAGTTCCATGAGGCAAAGGTTAGTGGGGAGGATTGTGTTCATCTTTGGGGTGACGGATCACCTCTTCGCGAGTTTCTTTATGCCGGAGACCTTGCGGATGCGGTTGTTTATCTTATGGAAAACAAGAACGCGCAAGACCTTCGTAATCCTGCCGGTGATTTTGTAAATGTTGGCACTGGTGTCGAGTGCACAATCAAAGAACTTGCAGAAACTGTAGAAGATATTGTTTATTCAGATGTTCGAAAAGATGGGCGTAAATGCAAAATAGTATGGGATTCATCAAAGCCAAATGGTACGCCTCGAAAATTGTGCGATGTAACTCGCCTGAATGCACTGGGGTGGAAAGCTAAAGTAGCCGTGGTGGAAGGCGTAAAAATTGCATATGATGACTTTCTTCATGGGGATGTAAGAAAATAAAATTCATAGCAATTATTTTTAAAGAATACAATCCCTGCAATTGTTGAGGTCACTGAAAAAGGTAGATTGTTAAAATTTTTAGTGTCGTTTTTTACTTTCGAAAGAGTGTAATAACACTAAATATGGACTAAAAATCGCAATTAAGGACTTTTTCAGTAGACTCCAATTGTCGCGCATATTGCGTAGCAATGTAGCAAGAATATCGATACTTTTGTAGCCGTTCTTTCTGTTGAGTCATTTGATAAGCCAACAGTCGACACAGATTTTATCCGACTTGATAAAGATTCCTTTTGCAAAATAAAATGTGATACAATTGACTGATTGTAGATAAAGATGATGCTCTTCTTATTGCTGCAAAAGACAAAATACAAGATGTGAAGAAGGTTGTAGAGTGATTAAGAAAAGGAGTAGTTAAAAGCAGATTTAGTTCTTTTTCTTACGCTAATCCCCCACCTCTACACATATACTCTTTCTTCCTGTCTCGCTTTTTTTTCCCCCTCCCCATCCATTTGTAATATACAACACACAGAATAATTCCGAATACAGCGTTTTTTTCCCCCTCAACTGCCAACAGAAGGGGGCACTTTTACTTTCTGTCCAGAGACCGGCCTAGCCATTTGTAGTAGACAAAGCAGAGGATGATTCCGAAGACTGTTGCTGTGGGGGCGGCGGCACCGATTCCAGTGAGGCTTGCATTTTCGCGGATGCTCATGAAGTAAGAGACGGGGAGGCGAAGCAGGAATGTCTGCAAAAGTCCCTGAATCATTACGAATAGGCTCTTTGAGTGTCCGTTGAAGTAGCCCAGGTAGCTAAAGAGTATGCAGGTTACGACTGCTTCCAGGGAAAAGCCCCGAAGAAATTCGAATGCGCGTTTTATTACCGCCGGATCTTCCGTAAAAATGGAAGCAACTCTGTCTCCAAAGAAAAATATTGCAATCATCACCGGAAGGCCTACTGCTGCCCCAATTCCCTGTCCAATGAGGAGTCCGCTTTTGGCCCGCTTTTCGTTTGCCGCACCGACGTTCTGCGCTACAAAAGGTGCCATGCTCTGCATTAGGCAGATGGGGAGCAGCATGATAAAGCCCTGGATTTTCTGTGCCACGCCGTAGCCAGATGATGCGTCAAGCCCCAGCCTGTTTACAAATGCACAAAGGGCAAGGAAGCTGAAGTTTGTAAGCGCACCCTGAATCGTCAGTGGAAGCCCTAGCTTTATGAACTTGGGAATCTCGCTTCCAAAATTCAAATTCTTTTTTTCTATTTTAAATGGAATAGAGCGCTTTTTGATGATTATAAGGGAAAGCGCTACGCTTACGGCCTGGGCTGCAACTGTTGCAATGGCTGCACCCGCCACGTTCATCTTGAGGCCTGCAACAAGTAACAGGTCTCCGGCAACGTTTACGGCGCATGCAATTGCCACGAAAATCAGGGGAGTGTTAGAGTCTCCCATGCCCCGCAGCATTGCGCTTATAAAATTGTAGAAGGTGATGAAGATGAATCCGGCACCGCATATCCTTATGTACTGGACCGTCAGCTCAATAGATTCCTCTGGAGTCTGCATTGCTATTGCAAGCGGGCGGGCAAGTGGCACGATGAGGGCTGTAAGTAGCAGGGAAAGCGTAAGGAAAAACACGACTGCATTGGAAAGCAGCTTGTTCACCAGTTCAAAGCGCTTGGCACCTATGTAGTTCCCCAGCAGGACAGTTACGCCCATCGTTATTGCATTCAGCAGCATGGTAAAAAGGTTCATCACATTGCCGCCGACTGCAACCCCGCTTATTCCGGCAGTCGTACCGAAGCGGCCTACAATCAGCATGTCCACTGCGCCGTAGAGTGACTGGAGCACGAGGGAAAGAAGAACCGGCAGCATAAAGGCAACAAGCTTTCCTGCTATGCTTCCCTGGGTAAAGTCCTGCTTGCCCCTGATTTTTACGCTGGGGGCTGCACTTGAGCTTTCATCTATGTTCGAATTGTTTTTCTGAAGATTATCCATGCGGGGAAGTATAGCACAAAAAAATATTTTGTGTCAAAAAAAATATTTTGTAAAAACTATTCTTTCGTGTCATATTGATGGGCTTTTGCATAATAGTTATAATTTTAAATATGGAAATAAATAAATTGCTTTGTAAGAGATTTCTTGTACTTGCAGCCCTTGTTTTCTCATTAGGCTTTCTTTATGCGGAAGAGACAGAGGCAACTTTTGCAATGAACCTGGACTTCTATGTTTTTAAAATTGATGATGACAAGCTTGACGAAAATGATGACCCGAGCGGCGCAAACATGAACATCAACGGGAATATGGACATAAGCCCCTGTGTCTTCATTGGAGCCAACATTGGTCTGCCCTTCTGGTTTTGGGATGCCCTGTCGACAGACGATGATTCCTACGAGAGGAACGACCTAACGATAAGCCCTTCGGACAAGATTTTTACGTTTTCCCTATATAGCGGATTTGACTACAATTTGCTGGACGTTATCCGTGTGGAAGCCTATACTGAATGCGGTTTTATTTCCAACTCATGGGCTGGCGGCCTTGGTGCAACGCTTTCCCTATTCCTGATAGGTGCCGACTCTGATGTAAAACTAGGCCTAAAGGCAGACTACGGCTATTTTTACGGTTATTCCGTAGAGGCGCATGAGTGGATGCCTTTCCATAAGATTGCAATAGGAATTGCCGGCTCTGTTAGGTAGGGGAGTTAGGCTTCTGCCTTGCCGGATGTTTTTTTGTTAAAGTAATGCATCAGGCAGTGGGCAATTCTTAGGTTTACCATCATAAAAAGAAAGGCTGCAAAAATGCAGATTACGCTTGCTGCACTGAATGTCATAAGAGATGCGCATTTAAAAATTATTGCAATGCTAAGAGGCAAGCAGATTGTGCTTGTGATAAAGCTTGGGATGTATTTTCTTATGTAAAGAGTCTGTCCTATGTGGACAAGAAGGTGGGCGGTAAAGGAAATGAAAATTCCAAGCCAGATGGCATTTAGAATGCTGCAGGGAAAGTAATATGCAATTAGGCTTAGCCCAAAAAATGGAATGAATTCCTCGTAGACGGCAAGTGCCATTCCTGCCGTTGTGAAGTTCCGGTAAGCTTTCATGACCTTTGGAAAGCGGTCGAACAAGTCCGGGTTCTTTCTGAAAAACCATTCGAAGCCGATTATCTCCTCCATGTCGTGAAAGATGAAAATGATTGGCAAAAGTAGAATGTAGTCCTTCATCGCTATTTCCTGTTTTACGAATACTTCGATTTTTCCCATTATATTACATTCGATTTTTTTTTGCTATATAAGTGCATCGGACTTAGTTGATTCGCTTGGACAAAAAGCATTATGATTTTTGCATGAAACAAAATGCCTTTATCCGGCAGACGCATTTTGTCGCCTTGGGGAAAGATGCTTGCAGAATTCCTTTGGTTTAGCCAACCTTTGCCTAATTGTGCTCCCCAATGAATTTTTCCATCCAAATCATGGCGTACCAGCGGCCAAATTTTTTCCCGCAGTTGTAGAAAGTTCCTACGGTTTTAAAGCCAAGCTTCTCGTGGAATTTTTGGCTTGCGTGGTTCAGGTATTCGTCATCGTCACCGTTGGGTATGCCTATGCAGGCATAAAGGTTTATGATTCCGATTTTTTTTAGTTCTTCTTCCAGCGCGGAATACAAGGCCCTTCCAAGACCGCATTTGCGCCTTGACCTTTCCACATAAATAGAAAGCTCCACATCCCACTTGTAGGCTTCCCTTTCCTTGAAGGGGGCGGCGTATGCGTAGCCCAGTATTTTTCCGTCTTCCTCTGCACAGATGTAGGGGTAGCGTTTTGTTATGGATTCAATGCGGCCTTCAAATTCCTTGACTGAAGGAACATCGTATTCAAAAGTGATTGCGGTGTTGGTTACGTAGTATGAATAAATGTCCAGCAGCTCCTTTGCGTCTGCCTTGGTTACTGCCCTGATGGTTCTTGAGCCGGGGAATGGGGGTGTTGTTTTTTTTGTCTGCATGATGGAAGCCATTGTAGCCCCTTAAAGCCCTGCTGTCAATTTGGATGCGTTAGGCACTGGAGGGGCGCGCAGCGCGTGCGTCAGCACCGACCGTAGGGGAGCCCGGAAGCGCCGACCTGCCGCAGGCAGGGAACGCCCAAAGAAATAATTGGAAAAAAAATGCAATAAAAATTCGCTTCTGCTTTTTCCTGTTGACATAAAGTTAAAAATAGTGGTAGAGTGTGGATATGAGAAACACAACCCGTTGGGCGCAGAAAATCAATAATTCCTCGTTGGCTTACCTCTATTATGGCTTTTATTGGTTCTCATTTTCCTTTACAGGATTGCGCTGTATGCGGAAGGCATAGTGCCTGCAGATTGTGTTTGCTTTTTGGGTGAATAACAAGGACCTTCCGCAAAGGAGGGTCCTTTTTTTTTACCTTACGGCTTTTGACTTGCGGAAAGGCCTACCGCGAATGTCTTTAAAGCCGTAAGATAAGCTGTTTATAATTATAGGAGTATAGATTATGATTATTGTTTTAAAGAAGAACACTGCAAAGTCTGACGTGGATTCTTTTGTTGGCGACGTAAGGAAGATGGGACTGGACGTTCACATTTCAACAGGTGTGGACAAAACGGTCATTGGTCTTTTGGGAGACACATCCAAGCTTGATCCCGAGGATTTTCTTGCAAAGGACATCGTTGAATCTGCCGAGCGGGTTTCTGCCCCCTACAAGATGGCAAGCCGCAGCTTTCATCCGCAGAACACGGTTGTTACGATTGGCGGCGGTCAGAGCGGGGTGAATTCCTGCACGATTGGCGACGGAAAAACTGTTCCGCTTATTGCAGGCCCCTGTTCAGTTGAATCCGAGCAGCAGATTATGGATGCGGCCCGCGCTGTAAAAAAGGCAGGTGCAAGAATCTTGCGTGGTGGTGCATACAAGCCCCGTACTTCTCCATACAGCTTCCAGGGCATGGGTGTGGAAGGGCTAAAGCTTCTTTCCGCTGCAAAGAAAGAGACCGGCCTTCCAATCTGTACTGAACTGATGGCAATTTCTGAGCTAAAGTATTTTGACGACGTTGACCTGATTCAGATTGGGGCGCGCAACTTCCAGAACTTTGACCTTCTAAAGGAGCTTGGCAAGTGCGGAAAGCCTGTTCTTCTAAAGCGCGGTCTTTCAGGAACTATCACTGAGCTTTTGATGAGCGCAGAATACATCATGGCAAACGGAAACGAAAACGTGATTCTTTGCGAAAGGGGAATCCGCACCTACGACAACTACACCCGCAACTGCCTTGACCTTAGCGCGGTTCCCTACCTGCACAAGGTTAGCCATCTTCCTGTTGTAATTGACCCCAGCCATGCCTGTGGTATAAGGTGGATGGTTGGCGAGCTTGCAAAGGCAGCGGTTGCAATTGGCGCGGACGGTCTTGAGATTGAAGTTCACTGTGATCCGTCTAAGGCTCTTAGCGACGCTTCCCAGCAGCTTACTCCTGCCCAGTTTGAAGAGCTTACGGTAAAGCTTGGAAAGATTGCGGCGGTTGACGACAGGACTATTTAGGACGTAGTACTACTTGCTCTACTTCCAACAAGGAGCGCCATGGGTTCACGCAGTGCAACTTCCAGCGGGGCGCGTCATATCTTGGCAAAGTGGCTGGCGTTTTTTTTGTATGGGTTTTTAGGTAGTCTGCTGCCGTTGCAGATGCTAAGTTCATTTGTTTGCAAGTGCGCTCTGCATGACGGTTCCTGAGGTTCTCGAAGGGCGGTTCCTGAGGTTCTCGAAGGGCGGTCCCTGAATCTGCATTGCAGCTTCGTGTGGCTCTGTCGAAGGGGCGTGTGAATGTCATCCGTCATCCCGAACTCGCTTCGGGATCTGTGGAAGATGGCACCTAAACTTTTACAGACCCTGAGTCAAGCTCAGGGTGACGGCTTGCAGCTTTAGGGTGACGGACGTGACGATGTGACGGTGTGGCGGAGGGCAATTTTTAGGGACCCGCATATGGCATCCCCAACCATCCGCCCTCGCCGGCAGAATAAGCTATCCTGCCATCTGTACACGCTATGAGTGTATATGGACTTCCTATCACATTCAAGCCTGTCTGGGTTGCGGTAACATTATTGAAGAAATCAGACATAGAACTCTCGTAATTAAAGAGATCGCCAAAGATGGTTGTAGCGTTGGCAACAAGGCTAAGGTTTTGTAGGGTAAGGACTCTAAGCCCAGAGCCAAGTTTTATATGTTGCAATCTCGTGTATATATCACTTGAGACGTATCCGCAGGAGAAGATAACTCTTGTGCATTCTGTAAGGTCTATGGTTTGTATGTTACTGCAGCCTTGGAATGTGCTATAGCTCCAGCTGGCTCCAGAGTTTGTCATGTCCAGACTGCCTGTTATTTTAACCGTTGTCAGGTTTGTGCAGTTCTTAAATGCATCTGCACGTGGGTAAATTTTGCTTCCGTCAAAGGATACGCTTGTAAGCTTTGTACAGTTTGTAAAATAATCTGCAAAATAAAATGGTGAGCTTATGGTGGCTTGGGTAAGGTCCAGGTCTATGTTGTATGAAGATGAAGCAATGGCTTGCGATATTGTATTCAATTTGTTTCTGTCCAGCTGGCCTGTGATAACGATTTTGCTGTCAGCGGTAAGGCCGTTGATAAGGTTTGCTATTGTGGCGTATGTTGCAAAGTAGCCTTCCTCTAGGTAGCCGTTTTCTTTAACATGCCAGCCCTTGCCCTGCGGCGTTACGGCAAATCTTGTGCAGTTGCCAGAAATTAAATCTGCATCTCCATCCAAAACCTGTCTTGGAGTGTTGCTAGTTGGATAAAATGATGGCGTAATCGTTGCTTCTGTGGGTAGGTTGTTTGGATTTGTTCCAGAGCCAAGAAAGCTGGTTACGGTTATTTTTGACGTACCATTTAGATAGACGTCGTTGGAAGAGTGAACCTTTGCAGTCGAGCCCATTTTGAAAGTGCCGTAATTGCTGACGTATACTCCAGAGCCCTGGCCGCCTGAATCCACTGTGTTGCCTATGATTCTGCCGCCGGTCATTTCAAAGGTGTTCATGTCTACGTAAACGCCGCCGCCTTGTTTGTAGTCTCCTTGAGCTTTGTTTGCATCCTCTGCGTTTGTGCCGCCTATTGTCCCGCCAGACATAGTGAAATTTCCGGCTGAGTAAACGCCGCCGCCTTTTTTTGCGGAGTTTCCTTTTATTGTACCGTCTGTCATATTGAATGTGGCTCCGTTTCCAATATAGACACCGCCACCACCTGTTGAGCTTGTCGTGTTGCCGCTTATGGTTCCTCCGTTCATCATGAAGGTTCCAGCTCCATCCATGGTAGCTGAGACATAGACGCCTCCAGTTAGCAGGTTGCCGCTTATTGAGCCGCCGTCCATAGTGAATGTTGCTCCTGCATCAACCCAGACCGCCCCTGACCCTGAACCTCCTGTGTTTGCGCTTATGGATCCATCGGTCATGGTAAATGTTCCGCCTGCAACGTAGACGCCGTTTCCTCCATAGGCTTGGTTTGCGCTTATGGTTCCGCCGTTCATTGTGAATGTACCGCAGGTATAGACCCCGCCTCCAGAAGCATTGAAAGTAATGTTGGAGCTTATGCTTCCGTCTTCCATGGTAAAGCTTCCGTGTTCGTCAATATAGACACCTTTTCCTCTGCCGCTGATATTGTTTGCGCTTATGGTTCCGCCTTCCATGGTGAGGGTGCCGTCGCAATAAATACCGCCGCCATTCGTGCTTGTGGTGTTTGCCGTTATAATTGTTCCGCTTTTAAGGGTTAGGCTGCCATTTTGGGCCACGTGAACGCCGCCACCGTATTGGCTTGTGCTGCCTCCCGTAAGGGTAACGTTTTCTACGGTTACGCTTGTGTTTTCGCCTACGTACAGTACGCGCCCCTTGCTGTTTGCACTTATTGTGGCTCCGCTTCCTTCTCCAATTATCTTTAGGTAGTTGATGCCTGGGATTACATTTATAAGGGCATTGCTGAATATTGTATTCGTGGGGGCGGCTGGACTTCCCTTAACGTGAAGCTCCCAGGGGGTGCTTGCACTTATTCCAAGCGTAGTGGCAAGGTTGCCGCTTGCCTGGTTTATATGGTTCATGGCCTTTGCAACCGTGTCAAAGGGTCGCTCGCTTGTTCCGTTTCCATTGGCACTGCCGTATTGTGAGACATAGACTTTTCTGTAGACAAAGGTCTTTACGCATTCCGCCGAAACGTGAAATCTGCCATCGCTGTCAATATGGGGGGCAGATCCGGGAGTCCACTGGTTTGTGGCAAGGCCCGGGTAGACGGCTATGTATTCCGTGCATTCGTAGAGGGGGACTGAGCCGTTTGCATAACTGGTTGCGTTTTTGTAGAAGGAAAGGGTTAATTCGTATACCCCGGAAGGGACATTTGATACAGAAATATTGTAGATAGGGAATCCTTGAGACTCGTCAGGAATTGCTCCTGTTTCGGAAAGGCCGGTGATTGACCAGCTGCAGTAGTCGACTCCAATAGTGGCATCCCAACCAAGGCCCAGTTCTATGCTTCCGCTTCCTCCCGGTGCGGGGGACAGCATTAGGCTTGTGCTTGCACCTGGGTTTGCCGTGGAAAGGGTTACGGTCTGCGGCTGGCTTTGAAGGACCGTGATGCCGCCTCCCGTCTTTGCGTATGCGGTGACTGTCCATCTGCCTGCGGTCAGGCTGTCGTTAAAAACGTAGGATTTGTTGTCCTCTGAGATTGTTGCAGATACTTGAGTTCCGCCGGAAGTTGCTATTACGGAGTATATTAGGCTGCTTGTGTCTGGGACTGCGTTTCGTGCGTCTGCTCCTTCCTGTGATGTTGTAAGCTGGGACGGGGCTGCGCTTACGCTTGGCATGCTGAATGTTCCGCTTAAGGAGAATCTTTGTGGGCCGCTGGCTGAAGGTGCCTCAGGAACCGATGGCGAGACAATGCCAGAGCATGAGATTAGTATCTGTAACAAAAATGCAGCGGCGGTAATATATAAAACTGAAAGGATTTTGTTTTTCATGGCAAATCTCCTTTTTCTTGGTATTAAAGACTTATTTTAAAATCTACGCCTACATTCTATATTATAGGACATTTAAGGTAAAATTCAAGCGTTTTTTTTGTCTGTGGGATCTGTGGAAGATGGCATTTTAACTTATACAGACCCTGAAACAAGTTCTGGGTGACGGCGTGATGGCATGGTGACGTGACGGCATGAATGGCACCCTGTCATGCCAAATTAAGCCTAGCCCCGATTGGAGTGGGCACGAAGTGCGTGCGCAGCACCGCGCCCGTAAGGGGGCAAGCCACGGAAAGCGGGGAAAAATGCCCTCCTTGGCATTTTTCCCCATGAGTTTTCTGCGAAAACTCACAGGACACTTTGCTAAGATATGACGCGCCCTCCATGGCGCTGCTTGTTTGCGGGGAAAAATGACAAGGAGTCTGACCGGTCACGGAGTGCCGGGCACAGTTAAAAAATGAGCTGGCTCCAGAATAGAAGAAAATGATTTATGATTGGACAGACCCTGAATCGAGTTCAGGGTGACGACGGGGGCGGGTGGCTCCAGAAAAAAGATATTTGATTGAGTCGGCCTTTTGTGCTATAGTTAATCAGGATTATAATATGAAGGAACTTGAACATTTTACATACGGTATTGTTGGAATGGGGCTTATGGGAGGCTCCCTTGCAAAGGCTATAAGGGCAAACGTGCTTTCCAAGAGCGGTGCAACAGGAAAGATTTATGCCTGCGACATTAACAGGGCTTCTTTGGACATGTGCCTTGAACAGCATATTGCAGACAGGGCTTTTTCTGTGGAAGATGCTCCCCTTATGCTTTCCCAGTGTGACTTTGTTTATGTTTGTCTTTATCCGCATGCCACTGCGGATTTTTTGTGTGCCCACAAGAATGAATTTAAGGAAGGGGCAATCGTTTCTGACATAAGCGGTGTTAAGGCCTTGATTTTTGAGCGCATGGATGAGCTTTCCGGCTGCGGCTTTGACTTTATTCCGGGACACCCCATGGCCGGTAGCGAGCGCGAGGGCTATGCCTCTTCCAACGGCAGCGTTTTTGCAAACCACAACTACATAGTGATGCCGCTTGAGCACACAGACGCGGAAAACCTTAGGCTTTTTAAGTGCCTTATTACAGCCATGGGATTTACCCGCATTGTGGAGACAGATGCCAATGTCCACGACCACAAGATTGCCTTTACAAGCCAGCTTTGCCACGTTATTGCAAGCGCCCTTGTTGATTCTGCGGAAGATACGGAAGTTACGGCTTTTGGCGGCGGAAGCTTTGAGGATTTGACCCGCATTGCCCTTATTAACGCCCCCCTGTGGACGGAACTTTTCCTTGCCAACAAGAAGGAGCTTTTGGGGCACATAGAAAAATTCCAGCAGTCACTTGAAGTTCTTAAGAATGGAATAAAGAATGACGACTCTGGCGCAATAAAGTCTTACCTTGAGAACGTGCGAGTTAAGCGTACTGCCATGAGCCGTATAGACACAAAGAAATTTTCATAATAAAATAGAAAGCATGGCACAGAACAAAGATTTTGAAGTATTGGACAAGGTAATCGGAAGAATTCCTGACTTTCCAAAGCCGGGGGTTTTGTTTTACGACATTACAGGCATATTGCGTCATCCCGAAGCGTTCAATTATTGCATTGACCGCATGGTTGAAATTTACAAGGATGAAAAGATTGATGCGGTTGCGGCCATTGAATCCCGCGGTTTTATTTTTGCCTCTCCATTTGCAATCCGCATGGGGATTCCGCTTGTGCTTATACGAAAGAAGGGTAAGCTTCCCGGAAAGACATTCAGCTGCAAGTACAGCCTTGAATACGGTACTGCGGAGATAGAGGTCCATGTGGCGGACATTACCAAGGACAAGCGTATTCTTTTGGTGGACGACCTTATTGCTACCGGTGGAACTCTTGCCGCCGCAAGGAATCTTGTTGAGCAGGGCGGTGCCAGCGTTGCGGGTGTTTTTGGAGTGATTGGGCTTCCCTTCCTTAACTATGACAGGGTGCTTTCTCCAGTTAAGGCAACCACGCTTGTGAACTACAATTCTGAATCCATGTGATTGCGAATCCATAGGATTGTGAATCCATGAGATTGTGAATTTATTGGATTTCTGAATTTATTGAATTCTTTGAAGCCGCCGCCCTTTGAAACTGCCCCTGCCGTTGTTATTTTTGTGGACTGCTAGCGCCATGGATGGCGCGTTTTTTTGTTTGCATAAATATCCGCAGGTTTTCGAAGAAAACCTGTAAGTACAAAATGGCAGTGAGGCCATTTTGTACGGGCTTTGCGGGGCTTGCCTTTCGGCCGGTACCCTTCGGGTACTTGCTTCGCAACCCCTCCAATCCCGGCTAGGCTTTTTTTTGCAAACAAGTTAGGGTTCTAGAAAAATCTCTCCGCATTCGCTTTCTGCAAGATTTTCAACTTCGTCTGGTAGGTTTGCAAAGAAGTCTAGGCCTGTTCTTTCTTCTGCCAGGTCTACTGAACAGATGAATTTGTATATGTCTTTGCCAGAGCCTTTGTTGGGCACTATGAATGCCGCACACTGGACGTGGTAGGCTTCTATTTCTCCTGTGGCTGAATTGTTTTCTGCGTAGACCGGGATGAAAACAAGTAGTGCCTTGTAGAAGTATTCTGGAACCGCAACTTCGCTTTCCCCGATTGATTGGTATTCATTTGACTCTTTTTCAAGGACGGGGCCTGTAACCACGTAGATTGTGCCGTATTGCTGCGCCCAATTTCTTACCGCTTCTTCCAAGAGCTTCCATATTACCCTGTTGAAAGATGGGGCCTGGGGGCTCATGTTGCTCATGAGAAAGCTGTCGTGTGCGCTTTTTAGGCTCCATGCCATGTCTGCGGCCGGTGCAAGGTGTCCCCTGTCAAAGCCTGAACCCTTGTAGTCTGCCGGTTTTGCAGATCCTGTGGAGATGAGTGTGTCTGCCCTAAAGTCGTTGGTGCGCCCTGTTACCTTGTGCTCAAGCTGGCTCCTTGTTAGGCTGTAGGCAACCCATTCTGACTGTTCGTAGCTTTCCCTGTAGCAGAGGGTGTAGCCTGCGTATGTGTGAAGCTCGTGGTCTTTTGGCGGTTTTTCGTCTTTTTCTTTGGCGGAAGTGTCGCTGTCATTTTCTGCGCTGCCCTGGAGGCCAATTACTGTGAATGACTGCTTTCTGTTCTGCCTTAGAAGGTGGCTTGTTGCCTTGCAGAGTGGAATCTGTAGCGCAAGACTGTCCTGCCCTGAATTCCAGATGCCTGTTAGGTAGTTGTATTCTTCCGCTGTAACGCAACTTGGTGCAAGCTCTTGGTAAAGCCTGCCGTTTTCTGTGCGTGCGTGTTCTGTTTGCTCTGTCTGCGTGTAGGGGACGGTGGAGCAGCCTGTAAGCAGGAGAATGGTTGCCGACAGAAAAAGATGCAGTTTGATATTTTTCATGTCATCTCCTACAGATGCAGCTCCCGCTTCTTGCGTTAGCGATTGTAAGGGCCCGCGCATGCGGGTTGCCGATAGGCAATGGAGCGGGTAGGGCCCCGCGGAACCCTGGAAAGCGCGGCCCCGCGCATGCGGGGCAACGCCCAGATTATTAGACAGAAATAAATTTAGAAATTATGCGTTTACGAATTCTTTCTTGAGGAAGTCAAGGTCAAGTTCGGGGTAGAGGACGTGTGCGCCAAGTAGCTTTTGTACGCGTTCCTTTGCCTGCTTTTCAGTGGCTTCGTCAAGGTCAATCTTGCCCTTTGCAGGTTTGCCCTCTTTTGTAAGGCCTGGCTTTGTTCCTTTAAGGACAAGGTCTATGATGTTGGCAACTTCCTTCATGTCGTTTTCGTTCATGCCAAGGGTTGTAAGGCCTGGGGTACCTACACGGATTCCGCTTGTCCACCATGCGCCGTTTTTGTCGTAGGGGAGGGCGTTTGCGTTTGCAGTTACTCCGCACTTGAACAAGGCTGCTTCTGCCTGCTTTCCTGTAAGGCCGTAGCTTGTTACGTCTATGAGCATGAGGTGGTTTTCTGTTCCGCCTGTCTGGAGCTTCATTCCAAGGGCCATGCATTCGTTTGCAAGGGCTTGTGCGTTCTTGACTACGTTGTGGGCGTATTCCTGGAATGCCGGGCTGTTTGCTTCCCTAAGAGCAACTGCCTTTGCCGCCATTACGTGTCCGAGAGGTCCTCCGAGTACCATTGGGCATCCCTTGTTTACATAGTCCCTGAACTCTTCCTTGCAGAGAATCATTGCACCGCGTGGGCCACGGAGGGTCTTGTGGGTTGTTGTTGTTACAATGTCTGCCCACTTTACTGGGTCATAGTCACCTGTGAGCACCTTTCCTGCTACGAGTCCTGCAAAGTGTGCCATGTCTACCATAAGGACTGCACCGCACTTGTCTGCTATTGAGCGGAAGCGCTTGAAGTCTATGCGGCGTGGGTAGGCGGAGAATCCTGTAAGAAGAATAAGCGGCTTTACTTCCATGGCCTGCTTTTCGATTGCGTCGTAGTCAAGGAGGCCTGTCTCTTTGTCAACACCGTAGGGATGACTTTCGAACATGCGGGCAGATACGTTCATGCGGTAACCGTGGGTAAGGTGTCCGCCACAGGAATAGTCAAGTCCCATGAGCTTCTGGTTTCCAAAGCGTTTTCTTAGCATGTCGAACTGTTCGTCGGTGAGTTCTGCAAGTGACTTTACGCCGAGTTCTTCAAGGGTTGGGGTTTCGACTTTTGCACTGAGGATTGCCCAGTATGCAACGAGGTTTGTGTCTGCTCCGGAGTGGGGCTGGACGTAAGCGTAGTCTGCTCCGAAAAGTTTTTCTGCTTCGCGGGCGGCGGTGTTTTCCACAGCGTCAATGTTTACGCAGCCGCCGTAATAGCGGTGTTCGGGGAAGCCTTCTGCGTACTTGTCTGTAAGAAGGTTGCCCATTGCGGCCTGTACGTTGAGCGAGCAGTAGTTTTCGCTTGCTACGAGCTTTAGGTGGCGTCTCTGGTTTTCCAGCTCATTTACCACGGAAGCTGCTATGTCTGGGGCTACTTCCTTTACCTGCTGAAGGTTTGCTACGTAAGAAATCATGGCCGGATTGGGGTTGTTGTTGCATGCGGCCAAATAGTTTTGAATCGGTGTGGACATTTTTTTCTCCAGGGAATATGAATTTATGCAAGCATAGCATAAAGGGGCGGAAAATTCAATATAAGGGAAGGGAATGGAAAATGTGGGGCTGTCTTATGCTTGCGGCTAGGCTTTTATGCAGCTTTCTCCCGAAAGTTCACGGACTTTTTCCAGGGGGAGGCTTGTTGCCTGGGCTATCTGCTCTAAGGTTAGGACATTCATCCTTAAAAGATTCTCCGCATCTTCGATGGCTTTTCTTGCTTCTCCGTCTGCAAGACCGTCCTCGTAACCGTCTTCCCGGCAGACTCTCTTGAATTCTTCTTCGTCAAATTCTGTAAGGCTCATGCCTGTTACCTCCGCTTTCTGCTTCTTGAAAAATCCGTTCAGCAGGCTCTCCTTTATGGCCCATTCAACGGCTTCCCCGACAGCATCCGCTTTGTTCATGCCGGACCTGCGGTTTTCCTTTATGCGGTAAACATACCTAATATAATCATACAACGCTTTGCAATTTTTTTGAAGGGGTAAGCGGCATTTTTTCTGCTTGTTGTCAAGACAGGTGGCATGCCCGTTGTCCAAGATGCATTTTGGGTTCATGTTTATTACTTCTGCCGTCCACTCAAAATTGCCCGATTTGTCTTCGCTCATGAATGAGTCTGAAAGCTTAAGGTTCCAGCGGCATTCCTCGTTTTCGCTCCCGTTGTAGAAGACGATGAACTTTGGAGTGGGGATTTTGACCAGCTTGCTGCTTAAAAGGCTTTTGTCTCTTTCCGTAAGGTAAATCTGGTAAAGCTGTGCAAAGTACATAAGCCCCCTTAATGGCATGTTGGGGTTTCGGGTGCTCTGCTGCTCGTAGAGGTTCATCTCCGAGTCCAAGAGAAAAGAAATGTCGTTTCGCATGGTTATGTAGATGACGTTTTCTATTGTGTTGACCTCTAGTGCATCAGGATCCGTGTATGAAGTACCGTTGAGAGCATTGTAGAGCTCTAGCCTCCATCTCTTGCTTTCTTCTGTATTGCGTCCGAATATGGCCTTGAAGAGCCTGTCCTTGTATTCCCTGTTTTGAAGTACCGGTTTGTTCAACTTTTGCCTCCATATATTATATCATCAAAAGAATTCAGAATCTGACAGGAATACTGCAAAAAAAAATGCAATCTTGCGACAGAAAATAAAATCTGCTATTCTTTGCCTATTATGAATGAATTTGAAAAGGAACTTGAGGGGCGGCTTGCCCTTATGGAAGAAGATGGATATGTTTTTCCAAAGAGGTTTTCTAGGCGTGACTATATTGCGGTAGCCTTTGTTGCCATTGTTTTCTTGCTTGGGCTTGTTGCCGGGGGGATTCTTCTGTGAAAGGTGATTCAGGAAAAAACAGCGCGGTTGAAAGGGAAGCCATGTTTGGTGTCCTTCCCGTAAAAAAGACGGAAAGACTGTATGGCTTTTTGGATGCTTTCCTTGTGCTTTCTGGCTACTGCATTGCAACCTGGAGCTATACACAAGGCTCCTACCTTGCGACCCTTGTTGGCTTTAAGCAGCTTCTGATTGGGGCTTTTCTGGGGGCCATACTCATGCTTGTTATTTACCAGCTGCCGGTTATTCTTTCTGTACGCTTTGGAATAGACATCTGGGTGTGGCTGCGTTCTGCACTTGGGCCGGTCGGGGTTCTTGTTATGACGGTCTTGATTATCGTGATAAACTATCCCTGGTATGCGGTGTGTGCGGATTTGTTTGCTTCCAGCATGGCAAACCTTGCAAACTTAGCAGGCATTGCTCTTCCTCCCGCCTCGCATGTATTGCTTGGAATCTTTTGCGTTGCGCTTGGAACTTTTATCGCCTACAAGGGGCTTTCCGCAATCACTTGGACTACGCGCATACTGGTTCCGCTTCTTTTGCTTGTTGGCGCTGTCGTTGTAGTGGTGGGCTTTTCTTCCGTCCCCTTTGACTACATCATGAGCTACAGGCCTAAGACCCCTTTTAAGAACAATATAATTCCATACATAATGTCCGTGGAGGCAAACTTTGCATTCGTAATAACGCTTGTTGGCGGAATGGCAGAAATACCCCGCGTTGCAAAGACAGAGAGGGGCGGCTACTGGGCAGGCGTTTTGGGACAGGGGCTTTCAGGCTCCTTCTTCGTCGTGGTTGGTGCGGTTATGGCCATTGCCATGCAGTACACATGCGGCAAGATGATAGACGACCCAACCCTTATGCTTGCAACCCTTGCTTCCCCGCTTTTGGCCTTGTGCTCACTGCTCCTCGTTGCCTTTGCAAACATTGGAACCCAGGCTGTAGGCGCATACATCTACGGCGTAATGCTGCGCTCTGCCTTTAGGAAAATAGGCTACAACACCCACATAATCATCCTTGCGCTATACGGAATACTCCTTTGCATCTGGGGAAAAGTGGTGGACTACTTTGGCGCATTCCTAACCGTCAGTGCCTGCATCTACGCCCCGCTTGCGGCCGTCCTCTTTGCTGACTTCTTCTTTGTGCGCAGACAAAAGATAGACCTGCGTGCTGCATACGGAATGAAGGGACATGAGGGTGTTTACCGCTTTACTAAAGGGGTAAACCTTGTTGGCATGGCGGCAGTTGTCTTTGGAGTTGCAGTTTCGCTTGCAATCTACAACCCTGTCACTTGCGACGTGCACATTCCCTTCTTATTCTATCTTACTCCAACCGGGGCATCTTTCCTTGCCACTATGATTTTCTACACGGGACTTTCCTTTGTTCCCGCAATAAGAAAATACATGGCCGGTAAAAATCCCCTTCTGTCTGCATAAAGGGCAAAGGCTATGACAAGAAACTACCAAAGCACTCTTAGTACGCGAAAAAGAAAGAAGATAGACGCTACCCCCTTTGACGGCATAAAAACTCCGCCAAGACAGAATATTTTTCTTTTGCCCCTAATGTGGCTTATCTGCTTTTTTAAGACAAGAAAGTACCGCCTTAAGATTTCAAAGGAAGGCATGAAGGGCATTAAGCCGCCTTTCCTTCTTCTGGGCTCCCACCATTCCTTTATGGATTTTTATGTAACGCCACTGGCACTTTTTCCCCACAGGGCAAACTATATTTCCGAGCTTGAAGGCTTTGAATGTTTTGGTGAGTGGATTTACCGCCAGGCTGGTTGCCTTGGAACAAGAAAGTTCATAAGCGACTTTGCCCTTGTGCGCAACATCCAGAAGGTAATTTCCCGCGGGGACATAATGGTAATCTACCCAGAAGCCCGCTATTCAAACGTGGGAACAAATTCCTCTCTTACGCTTTCCATTGCAAAACTTGCCAAGCTCTTGAACGTGCCTGTCGTTACCCTCGTAATGAATGGAAACCACATACAGTCGCCAATCTGGAACCTTACGCCAAGAAAAGAGGCCAGACTTTCCGCAAGGCTAAAATGCGTCCTTCTTCCAGAGCAGATGAAGCAGATGTCCGCCGTACAGATTCTGGGTGTCTTGCAAAAGGAGCTTACCTACGACGACTATGCCTACCAGCGCGAAAGAAAAATTGCAATAAAATATAATAAGAGGGCAGAGGGGCTCCACATGCCGCTCTACCAGTGCAGGGAATGTGGCAAGGAATTTTGTATGGATTCAAAAGAAGAGAAGCTCTTCTGCAAAAATTGCGGGGCTGTTTTTTCCATGGATGAATACGGAATGCTTTCTTCATCTAAAAAAGACGGGGAGCCATGCACTAATGCGCCAAAGACCCTTACAATTCCCGAATACTACGAATGGGAAAGGGAATGCGTTAAGGCACAGATTCAAGAAGGAAGGTATTCTTTTGCCCAGAAAGTGCGTGTTGAAGCCCTTCCCAATTCAAAGAATTTTATTGCGCTAGGAAAGGGATTCCTTGTCCACAAGGAAGAAGGCTTCTACCTTACCTTTACGGAATACATGCAGGAAAATCCAAAGACACTCTTCTTTGCAAGCCGTGCCACACCGTCTGTTCACACCGAATACGATTACCGCGGGCAGGGGCAGTGCATTACCCTTAGCACTTTAACATGCACCTATTTCCTTTTTCCGCTGGAAGAAGAGTTCAACGCAACAAAAATTCAGTTTGCGGCCGAATACCTTTTTGAGCGCAACTGCATCTTGGGCTAAGGATTTAAATTAATCCTACGCGGGATTGGAGGGGCGGCGAAGCCGTTGCCGTCAGGCAATGGAGGCGAATGCCGAAACCCCGCAAAGCCCGTGACGCAAAGGCATGTTCTGTCGCATTAGCCAAAAAGCAAAATGGTAGAGCAAATAGGACTGCGTCCAAAAAAACAGAGAACAGAAAAAACTGACTAACTGCATCCTCTTCTTGTTTAATAAATGTTTTTTTCGTAAAATAACCGAATGGAAGACAATTGCAGAATTTTTATGAACAGGGGCTGGCTTTTTTCTGATGAATTCAGCACGGCTATGACGGAAAAGAATTATTGTGGAGAAATGGAAGAGGTGAACATTCCCCATTCCTTTGCAACAAGTCCATTCAATTCCTTTTCCCCGCAGCTTTATCAGAAGCTTTGCGCCTACAGAAAATCTTTTGCAACCCAAGAAAACTGGGCAGGTAAAAAAGTAATCCTAACAGTAGCTGCCGCTGCCCACAAAAGCGAAGTCTATCTTAACGGCAAGCTTTTAAAAACTCACTCTTGTGGCTACACTTCTTTTTCCACAGACCTTACCGATGCCCTTTTGCCTGCTGGAGAAGAAAATGTCCTTTGCATAAAGGTGGACAGCCGGGAGACCCTGGACCAGCCGCCCTTTGGATTTGTAATTGACTACATGACCTACGGCGGTATCTACAGGGACATTTATATAGAAGTAAAAAATGCGGTTTTTATAGAAGACGTTTTTGTTACCACAAAGAAAAATGCCTTTACGTCCCGGGTTACGCTCAATGCTTGCGATGAAGAGGCAAAGAATTTGGGCTGTATGATTCAGCAGGAAGTCTTTGCGTGGCAGGAAGGCTATGGCTGGGAAGAAGACTATGCCGATTTTGCCTCTCTTGGCGAAGAAGATTTCCTTGCCTCCGTTACAAGCGGCATCCGGGGAAAAACAACACTAACTTCCGGTGTGGCTTCTGGGGTGCGGCAGTGGAATTTGGAAAGCCCCGCACTCTACTGCCTTAGGACAGCCCTTTTGGATTCTGCCGGAAATGAAGTTGACTCAAAGACCGTGCGCTTTGGATTCAGGGAAATCCGCTTTGACTCGACAGGATTCTACCTTAACGGAATCAAGGTAAAGCTTAGGGGGCTAAACAGGCACCAGAGCTTTCCCTATGTTGGATACGCAATGCCAAAGATGATGCAGAAGGAAGATGCGGACATACTAAAATACGAGCTTTCGCTTAACGAGGTTAGGACAAGCCACTATCCGCAGAGCCGCCATTTTGTTGACCGCTGCGACGAGATAGGCCTCCTTGTCTTTACAGAAATTCCAGGCTGGCAGCATATTGGGACTAGCTCTGAGTGGAGGGGGCAGGCTATAGAAAACGTACGCGACATGGTTTTGCAGTACCGCAACAATCCTTCTGTTTTTTTGTGGGGAGTGCGCATAAACGAAAGCCAGGATGACGAAGAGCTTTACCAAAAGACAAATGCCCTTTGCAAAAGCCTTGACCCAAGCCGACCAACCGGGGGAGTTCGCTTCCTAAAAAAATCGCAGCTCTTGGAAGATGTCTACACTTACAACGACTTTTCCTTTGCGGGATGGAATCTTGCCGGTGGCAGCTCGAACAGTGGAAGTCTTGCCAGCGGAAACTTTGCCAGCGTAAAGTTTGCAAAAAAGCTTGTAAAAAAAACAGCAGCCCTTGAGCCAAAGAAAAAAGTTACAAAAACAAAAAAAGGCTTTATGGTCACTGAATACAACGGCCACATGTTCCCCACAAAAAGCTTTGACGCAGAAAGAATCCGCACTGAGCACGCATTGCGCCACGCAGCAGTCCTTGATGCCCTTGCTTCTTCAAAAGACCACGCCGGTGCAAGCGGATGGTGCGCCTTTGATTACAACACCCACAAGGACTTTGGCTCCGGGGACTACGTATGTTACCACGGAGTTATGGACATGTTCAGAAACCCAAAGCTGGCTGCCTTTGTCTACAAAAGCCAGGGGGAAGCAGAAGAGGTTGGGGACGTCCTTGAAGTTTCAAGCTCCATGGACATTGGCGACTACCCGGCAGGTGCAATCGGCTCTGTCTGGGCCTTTACCAATGCAGAAAGCGTAAGGCTCTACGTAAACGAATGCTTTGTAAAGGAATACTCTGCAAAAAAGAATTCCCCCTTCAAGCACTTGCTCCATGCCCCAATCCTAATAGACGACTTTGTAGGCGACCGACTTGTTAGCGAATGTGGAATAAAAAAAGGCGACTCGGAAAGAATAAAGCGCATTCTCTTTGCAGTCCGCGACCATGGCATGAATCGCATTCCCCTTGGCATAAGGCTTTCACTGCTTTACCTGCTTGCCAAGCGGGCCGTAAGCGTAAAAAAACTTTGGGAACTCTACGGAAAATACGTTACAAACTGGGGCTCTTCGTCCGTCCAGTACAAATTTGAAGCCGTAAGAGATGGAAAAGTGGTTGCCACCTGCATAAAAACTGCATCCTCGGACGTTTTTGTAAAGGCCACGGCAAAAAGGACCCTGCTTGTGGAAGACGAAAGCTACGACCTTGCCTCCGTGAACCTTTGTGCCTGCGACCAGTGCGGAAACCTTAAGCCCTACTGCCAGGAAGCCGTAAGCCTAAGGACGGAAGGTGCAATAGAACTTGTAGGCCCCAGCGTCCTCTCCCTAAAAGGCGGAATGGCAGCAGCCTACGTAAAAAGTCGCATCTGCAATAAAGAAAAGCAGTTTTCAAAGCAGCAATTAGAATCCAATACGCAATCTCTTCTGTCTAAGGAGGGGGAGGTCTCCCCCTCGCTCCCAAGCCAA
>DJYC01000078.1:0-9889 GCA_002448445.1 Treponema sp. UBA6988 | reverse complement strand
GCGGGCTCAAACGCCGCCCGCAACGCCCGCTGTGATTGGGAAAATACAGAAGACGCCGCTCTTGTAATTACAGACTGGCTTGGAAGGGAAGCTCGCATTGAATTTAAGGTTGCAAGAAAACAGGTGAGGGAACTGTAGGGAGCCTCCCTTTTGCAAAAAGAATGGGATGGGGCTATTCGCGTGCAGCCTTGGGGTGGCTTTCAAACCAGGCATCCCAGGCCTCGTCTACCTTTGCGCAGTAGTCGTCCTTTTCTTCCTGGCTTATAAAAGATGCCCTAAAGCCGTTCTTGATAATCTTCTTTATGTTCTCCAGTGTGAATCCCAGAACGCTGTATATGTTCCAGTATTCGTCTATGAGTGAAACCTTAAAGAAAGAAGGGTCGTCCGTGTTTATCGTGATAAAGACGCCCTTGTCAAAAAGTTGCTTTACCGGGTGATCCTTTAGTTCCTTTACGTATTTCTTTGTAAAGAGGTTGCTTGTCGGGCAGACTTCGAGTGGAAGCTGGGTTGCCGCCAGTTCCTTAATGAATTCCTCGTCATAAGCCGCGCTGGTTCCGTGGCCAATGCGCTCTGCGTGCAGAAGGTTTATTGCGTCCTTCATAGACCAGCTGTCTTCCGTCTCCCCTGCATGAACAACAGTGTGGAGCCCAGCCTTTTTTGCGTTGTCAAAAACAGATGCAAAGTCCCTTGCTGGGCCGAATGTTTCGCTTCCGCCAAGGCCAATTCCTATTATTTCCGGGTTCTTTTCATGAAGCACAAGATCAAGGTTGTGCTGTGCGTTCTCAAGGCCAAAGGAACGGCTTACGTCTACAATTGTCTTTATTGTACAGCCGCGCTTTTCCTTGATTTTCTTAAAGCCCTTGGTAAGAATGTTAATGCTGTATGTAAAGTCAAAGCCTTTCTTAAGCAGGGATGACGGGGCAAAAAATGTCTCCGCGTATACGATGTTGTTTGCCGCAACGTATGAGTCAAGTGCGTCAATTATAAAGCGGAGGTCTTTTTCCTCCGTGAACATGCGCTGTACGGACATAAAGGATTGCAAAAAGCCCTCAAGGTCTGAGTATGAAAAGAGATTGTTGAGTTCCGCCTCGGTCATTTCACGGCCGCTGCATTTTTTGTATAGTTTGTTTATAATCTTCCTTTCAGGAACAGCTTCCTGGTGCAGGTGAATTTCTGCCTTTGGAACTGCCTTAAGCAAGCTGTAAAAATCCCTTTTATCCATATTAATCCATTATAGCACATTAAAATTCAAAAAAAAAGCATTACGCGCAAAAATAACGCTTTATTCTGATTGCAAAACCGGTGACATGGCAAAAACCCAGTTTTCTACCTTGAAATATCGGCAACTTCCCCGCATTTCATGAGAAGGATTCAAGCCGTAGTTAGCTTCTGAGGATTTTTGTATGGCATAAAAATCTGTTTCTTTTATTTTTTTCTATGTAAAATAAGCCGGGAATCAGTTTTGTGTGCAGCGGAAGGGGGGCATACTGAGTTGCAAGTAACCGTCTCCTTGGGACGAAATAATAATGAAAAAAACTGGGGTTCTTAGGCATATCGCGAAACGTTGAGCGATATGGCCCCTAAGCCGTGCCGGATGAAACGGTAGCAAGGCGTTCCGTTGAAGTGGGGTTTAAGGGGAACTTGCAACGCAGTTTCTAGCAGAGAAACCCCTCGCTTCGGAGTAGGGGGGTGTCTCTCCCCTTTTTTTCGCTTGACAACTGGCAACACTTAGAATAAGATTAAAATATCTTGTTTCTCCAGATAAATTTAACCTGAAGGTTTCGTTTTTCAGAAGACCAAGGTAGCAGCTGGCTTATCAGTAATTTAAAACTACCGTATTTCGGTAAAGGATTTTTTTATGTCCAAAAAACTTTATGTTGGCAACCTGAACTATGCCACAACAGAGGACACGCTGAAAAACGTATTCGCTTCTTATGGAGAAATTGTT
Source organism: Treponema sp. UBA6988 (assembly GCA_002448445.1). Lineage (GTDB taxonomy): Bacteria > Spirochaetota > Spirochaetia > Treponematales > Treponemataceae > Treponema_D. The sequence goes on along the minus strand of DJYC01000078.1, from coordinate 7,941 downwards.
TCTGCAGTAGTCATTAAGGATCGCGACACCCAGCAGTCAAAGGGCTTCGGCTTTGTGGAGCTGGCTGATGACGCAGCAGCAGAAAGGGCAATCGCAGAGCTTGGCGGCAGGGAAATTGACGGCCGCCGTGTCCGTGTGAACGTAGCGGAAGAAAGGCAGAACCGTGGCCCACGCAATTTTAACCGCAGAGACTTCCGTGGTGAACGTGGCGAACGTGGTGCCCCCGGCGGAGACTTTCATCGTGGCGGCAGGGACGGTGGTTTTTCCTCATTCCATGATTCTTCCTACTAATTCTTAGAAAAGTATAGGGCGGTTCCTTTGGGGGCCGCTTTTTTTGTTTGTTAAGATTTGCCCTAACAGCAGGCGTTGGCCGCAAGCTGCGCTTGCTCCCCGAGTTTTCTGCGGAAACTCGCGCATTTTAATGCTAACATCAATCAATATTGGGGCGTTGCGGGGCTTTGCAAAGGGTTTGCCCCGCAGAGGGGGTAGCACGCAACGAAGTGCGGGCGCAGGGGGAGACTTACCCCTCCTTAATAAAAAAAATCTTCCTTGTAAAAAAGAAGGTTGGGGCTTATAATAAAAGTATGAGTTTTTTGCCAAAAGAGTTTTCACAGTTTATTTCCCCGGATGCACAGCGCAGAGAATTTATCTGTTCGTGGCTTGAGCAGCATGGCGTTAAGGCTGTAGTTGCTTCCATAGACGGCAAGAACCATATCCTTGTGCAGTTCCCATCTTCATCATACAATCCTCAGTTCAAGATAAAGACAGTCATTGCCCATTACGACAGGGTTGAGAACAGCCCCGGAGCAAACGACAACAGCGCTGCCGACTGGCAGATTATGAACTGGGCGGTAGAGCTTTACAATATGCAGGGATTCCACAATGTTCGCATTTTCTTTACCGACGGAGAAGAGCTTGGCTGGAATACCGGAGTAAGCGAGCAGGGTGCTTTTGGCATAGCAAACGTTTTTAAGAGGCTTGGCATAACAAACGACGACGTCTACGTATTTGACTCATGCGGAAGGGGAGAAATACCTGTCCTTGCCAACACGGAAATTCCCGCAAAGGCCCCAAAAGCTTTTTCTTCAAGGTTTTCCGACTTGTTTGAGCGCACACAGGAAATACTCCGCCGCTCAAGCCCGGGACGCTGGATGTGCCTGCCGGTCCCCTACAGTGACAACGCTGCATTTCTGGCCTGCGGAATTCCGGCCGTCGCAATAACAATGCTTCCTGCAAAAGAGGCATCTCTTTATGCCCGCGAGCTTAACCAGCATCCGGATCTAAAGAATGCCGTCATGAACAGGGAATCAAGCAAGAAGGAAAGGCTTTCGTCCGGAGAAAAGGAATATGCCTACAAGGAGCGCATGCCCTACACGTGGAGGCTCTTCCACACAGCCTACGACAACGAGGATTCCCTAACCCCGGAAAGCTTTAGGGTAATGCAGAACATACTCAGAACGATTGCCCTGTCAAAGACTCCGCTTTAGGCTGCATGTGGGAGCTCAACCGCCAGCCCTTAATTTTGCGCGGAATCTTCATCCGCCTTATGCGCATTCGTGACCAAAAAGACTGCGAGTGCTGTTCCTATTATCATCACGTAGCCCGCAATGCTCAGCAAGTCCGGCACCTGGGAGAAAATAAGGAAGCCCAGTAGCGCGGAAAAGACTATCTGCGAATACTCGTATATTGAAATTCTGTAGGATGGCGCGTTAAAGTACGCCCCCGTAATCCCCATCTGGCCGCCTGCTGCCGAAACTCCGGCTCCTATAAGGAAGATAACCTGCCTTGTAGTCATGGGCTGGTAAAAGGCAATTGTTGCAGGAAGGGCTGCAAGGACGGAAAAGGCTGAAAAAAAGGCTATTATAAGGTAGCCCTCCACTTTGTATTCGTGGCATTTGCGAACGTTTGCGTATGCAAAGCCTGCCCCCATTCCCCCTGCAAGTCCCGCAAGAGCCGGAGCCATCTTGTAAAAGTCCATGGAAGGCTTTATAACAAGCAGGGCACCGGTAAAGGCCGTAAAAAGAGAAAGCACGGAAAGGGCAGTGGGCTTTTCCCCCAGCAGGAAAATGCTCATCAGGAGGCTAAAGAAGGGCGACATCTTGTTAAGCATGTTTGCATCGCTCACGTTTATCTTTCCCAGGGCGTAAAAATTCCCGAATATTCCTATCGTGCCAAAAATGGAACGCAGAATCAGGAACTTGAGGGCGCCTTTTGGAACACGCAGAACTTCCCCCGTGCCCCTTGACTTAGCCTTTGACGCAAGGGCCACCGCCGCAATCAAAAAGGCAATTGAATTCCTAAATACGGCCTTTTGGTAGAAGGGCAGGTCACCCGCTGCGTGTACAAAAATTCCCATAAGGGCAAAGCAGAAGCCTGAAATGAGGGCAAAGACAATGCCCCTCCTGATGTTTATTTTTTCCATAAAGGCAATAGTAAGCAAGAGAGGCTAAAGTGTCAATCGCGCGCTTCCTGAATGCCCCTGCAAAATTTTCCAGCAAAAATTGGCATTTTAAAACATACATTCTAAAAAAATGCAAGTAAAATAATGCAAAAAGTGAATAAAATATTAAAAATAAATGAATTTTGTCATAAAAATACGAAAATATATTGATTTTTTTTGAGCAATAAGTTAATTTCAATAAAATCAATAAAAAAGTTTGTCGAGAGAAGGTTTGTTATGCTTATTGTCTTTTTTACGCAGGAGAAAACCGTCTGCGACCTGATTGCTGGACGGCTTACGGAAAAAGGCCATTTTGCCTATGTCTTTACCAACATGCAGAAACTTCTAAGAAGCGTCGGAAGGCAGGGGCCGCAAAAAGTCGATTTGCTTGCGCTGGATTTCCGCATGGGGGCTCAAAAGGACCCAGGATGGACTCTCCTTGCATCAGATTCAAAAATACCCGCCGTCTACTACAACGACCCCTACAGCAGACCGGGAAGCTTTGCCGCACACTGGAGCAGAAAAATCGCAGGCAGCGGGGAATTTTCAGGCCGCAACCTTATGCCTCTTTTCAGGGATTTGGAAAGCGTTATGCTGGAAGAGGACGTACTTCCCTGTGTCTCCCTAGTTTGTCCGCCAAAAAAGATAGCCTGCAGGGAAGAGCGGGCTTTGGGAGGCTTTAGCATAGAAAGCTTCAGGGAAAAACATTCAGTCCAGCCTTCAAAATTCAGGCTGCTTTCCTACTTTTACCAGAACAGGGGAGCCGTGCTTGACGCAAAAAGACTCTGCCTCTTTATGTGGAATGAATATTCCCTGCAAAAAAAGGCAACATTGTTTTCCTATATATGCTACTTGAGAAAGCTTTTCCGCAGGGAATCAAGGTATTGCCTCCGCATAATAAGCGACGGAAAAAACGGATACATTTTTAGGATTTCAAGCCCCAAGTTCCGCATAGAAAGGGAAGAGACTGCAAGCGACTACATGCGCTCGGATTCAAAAAACAGCTTCGACTTTTCATCGACCCTTCTAGACGACTAGTTGATTCGGATAATTTTTTTCTTCTTCTTCTGGACCTGCCTGTACTTGCTAACCCGCTTTCCGGGGTTCCGGGAGCCCCTTACCCCCTCCATTCCTGCGGAACGGGCTTTCGCCCGCCCCTCCAATCGGGGGTAGGCTTGCATAGTTTTCAAAAAGTGCCATCTGCCTTTAGTTGCTGGGCCTCTTGTTAAACTTATAGGTAAACCAGGCGCATGTATACCGTGGAACCAGCTTGCTTGCCCAAGATGCAATCTTCCACTTGAATGCCATAAGCGCATACAGTGAACCCCTGCGGCTTTTTTTTATGCAGTGGGCAACAGTCTTTTCCGCGCTAAGTCCGTGCTTAACTTCCTTCCTTGCCCCCCTGGATGCTACGTTTGCAAATTCCGTGCTTACAGGGCCAGGGCAAAGAGCCGTCACCCTTATTCCCTTCTGCTTCAGCTCTGCGGCAAGTGCAACCGTAAGGCTTAGGACGTATGCCTTGCACGCTCCGTAAACCGCAAAATTCCCAAGCGGCAAAAAAGAAGCAAGGCTCGCCGTGTTTATAAGCCTTGAACCCTTACCCATAAAAGGCAGGGCGTATCCTGTAATGCCTGTCAGGGAAGTGCAGTCAAGGTCCACCATCTCCATCTCCCGCTCAACGTCCGTCTCTGCAAATTCACCGTAGGTTCCAAAACCCGCATTGTTCACAAGGACGTTTATAAAAAGAGATCCTTCAGCAGAAGCTTCGTCAGAAAAAAGCTTCCCCAAAGCCCTTGCGCCATCCCTTCCGCTAATATCCATGTCTATAACGCGCACAAAAGGAATTCCTTCCCCCAAGCCCTCAATCTCTTTTTTTAGAGCCTCAAGCCTGTCCTTCCTTCTTGCAACAATCCAAATTTCATCCGAAGCCGCCTGCGTCTTGCCACTCTGCAAAAAGCCCGCGCTCTCTTCCGCCAGCTGCCTTGCAAAAGAAGCCCCCATTCCGCTGGAGGCACCTGTTACTACAATAATCTTCTTCATACCACAATTCTATTAGCCAGCTTTCCGTCTGTCAACTTTTAAAATAAAATTACGTTTTTGTTTTTTTAATGTGCAATATTGTAAAAGGTATGTTACAATATAAATAGTTTAGCTCAAATGTGTCGCTCTAAGGAAAGGCAATTCAATTCCGAACCATATCAGGCTTGAATTGACCAGCGTTTTCCTAAACATCCTTGCTTTAAAAAGGAGAGGCTTATTGATGGAACAGGAAGTAGTTTATTCAAGAATGCCAGACGCTGCATCTGCGGCATCGGAGTTGGTTTCCAAACTAAGGAAATCTGCGGAAAGCTATCAGGCCGTGTTCTTTATGGCGGCAATCAGGTATGACTTTGCAAAACTGTCGGAAGAAATAAAAAAGCACTTCCCAAATTCAGAAGTGATGGGGGCAAGCACAGCCGGCGAAATTTCCATGGAAGGCTTTATGAACGATACTGTCGTCCTTACCACGATGAGCTCTTCAAGCGTAAAGGTCAGGGGCGTACTTGTCGAGCACGGAAGCAAGTACCCGGTTGCCTGCAAGGCGGAAATAGAAAAAGCCCTGCAGCAGTGCGGAATCAAGACCAACGACCCCAACTCCCACACAAGCGCCTTTGCCCTTGCCTTCATAAACGGAGTCTTCAATGCGGAAGAGTCAATCCTTACCAATTTTTATTCCATAATAAAGAACGACAACTTTAAGTTGGCAGGCGGAACAGCAGGCTACACTGGCAACGAACCCAAGACCTTCGTAAGCTACAACGGCAAGACCACCCAAGACGGGGCAGCATTCATGTTCGTAAAAACATCATCCCCCTTCGACATAAGGCAGGAAGATATTTTCAACCAGTCAGGAAAGACCTTCTTTGTCTCCCAGGCAGACACCGTAAACAGAAAGATAATCAAGTTCGACGGAGAAGCCGCGCAAAAAGTCTATGCAAAAAAACTTGGTGTCTCCGAAGAAGAAGCCGCAAACATGACCTTCGAGCACCCCTTTGGCCGCTTCCTGAACGGTCAGGTCTGTATCGCAGCCCTTGCTGGATTCACGCCGTCAAAAGAAATAAACCTCTTTGCCCGCGTAGTCCCCAACTCAACCCTGGAACTTATGCAGATAGGCGACCCGCTTGAAAAATGCGACGAAACCTGCCGCATGATACGCAGTGCCATTCCCCACCCAAAATTTGTCCTCATGATGACCTGCATAACAAGAACCCTTGCCTTTGCCAGAATGAATATCTCCAGGGAAATAATCAGCAAGTATAAGGCCAACTTCCCAACCTTCGCGGGATTTTCTTGCTACGGGGAACAGCTGGGACGCATCCACTGCAACCAGACACTTGTAACACTTGTAATGGGGGACTGAATATGGAAAGTATCAAACTTATAAACAGCGGACTCGATGCAATTCAGTCGCTTATCGAATACATTGCAAAAGATGCAGTAGGCTCAGAATTCTTTAGAGAATATGTTGCAAACCGTGAAAAGCAGGAAGTAGCCGCAAGCCAGCAAAAGGAAGTCTTAACCTCCCTTGCCCAGTCATCGTCAGAAGTGGAAGCCGAAGTCAGCGGAATTTCAGACCGTGCCTCCAACAACAACCTGCGCCTGAACGAAATTTACGGGGCAATTTCATCCCTGCACAATACCGTTGCGCAGATAGAGGCAGACCATAAAAAGTACGTAGAACAGTTTGCAGACCTGGTTGAACAGACCAACCGCATCTCAAAGCAGGTGGACGAGATTCAGAACATCTCCGAGCAGACAAACCTCCTGTCATTCAACGCCTCAATAGAAGCCGCTCATGCCGGTGCCGCAGGTGCAGGATTCAGAATCATTGCCAACGAAGTAAAACAGCTTTCGGATTCAACAAAAAAAGCAGCCGAACGCATTTCCGAAAACATAGGCCGCCTTGGAAAATCCATTTCCCTGCTTGGCTCTGACACCCAGAACAATTCCAAAAACCTAAGGGGCTTGAGCGACCAGGCAGACAAAACCCTTGAACGCTTCGACATGATGAGGAAAATCAACGGCGAAAACAACGAGAACGTAAACAGAATTGGCCAGAAGGTTTCCACCAACATACAGAATATAAACAGCCTCATAGAGCAGATACAGCACTTTGACGACCTCAACAAAAAAACTGTGAACCTCTTTGCCGAGTGTGCCTCAAAGAACCAGATGCTCTTCAACGATCTGTATTCATTCTCCTACGAAGTAAAAGCCGTGCTGGAAGACCTAAAAAAATCCCCTGATTCCCAATAATCAGAAAATTTGCTATACTCACGTCACAAAACAATTAGAAATGAATTAAAGAGGAAAATATGGCAAACAACATGTACATTACCTGCCTAGACTTGGAAGGCGTATTGGTTCCAGAAATTTGGATTGCATTCTCAAAAGCATCCGGCATCCCGGAACTCAAGCGCACCACCCGTGACGAACCCGACTACGACAAGCTCATGAAGTGGCGGCTTGGAATCCTAAAGGAGCACCACCTTGGCCTCAAAGAAATCCAGGACACAATCGCCACAATAGACCCAATGCCCGGTGCAAAAGAATTCCTAGACGAACTCCGCTCACTCTGCCAGGTCATAATCATAAGCGACACCTTCACCCAGTTTGCAGCCCCTCTCATGAAAAAACTCGGCATGCCAACAATCTTCTGCAACACACTGGAAGTTGCCCCATCCGGAGAAATAACCGGCTTTAAAATGAGGTGCGAACAGTCAAAACTCACAACCGTAAAAGCCCTCCAGTCAATCGGCTACCAGACAATCGCATCCGGCGACAGCCACAACGACCTGGGCATGATAAAGGCAAGCAAGGCAGGCTTCCTCTTCAAGAGCACCGACCAAATCAAAGCCGACAACCCAACCATCCCCGCCTTCGAAACCTACGACGAGCTTCTTGCCGCAATCAAAAAAGAACTGGTCTAATAATTTTTCATAATCATCTGGAGCGTATTTTTTGGTCTTACTGTGTCTGGTCCTTCGGAAACGGCCAGACTCCATGCAATTTTTCTAACAAGAAGCACCAAGGATGACGCGTCATTTGTTTACAAAGGGGCTGGCAAGTTTTCGCAAGAAAACTCGTGGGTAAAAATTGCATGGATTCAATTTTTACCCGCTTTCCAGGGCTCCGCTCTCGCTCCGACCCGCCTGCGGCGGTTTGGCTGCGCCACCCTTCCAATCGGGGCTAGGCTTAATATGCACCCCCCCCCTTTCAACATCCACCGCCTTTCTCTCGTTTACAAACTTTCCTTGGAACAGTATAATTATTGTTATGTGGACGCCCGCACTGGGGCGCTGTTAGGAAACGAAATGAAAACAATTCAATTAAAAAATGATGATTACAAAGGCTATGTAAACAATCTTCGGCATGCTTGTAGAGGAATTGTTATAAATAATGGAAATGTTTTGTTGTGTTATGAATCAAATGAAGGTAAGTACATTATTCCTGGTGGTGGA
>DJYC01000087.1:24847-25298 GCA_002448445.1 Treponema sp. UBA6988 | reverse complement strand
CAGACAGAGGGAATCGTTCTTGGAAAAGACGTAAACCTTCGCACACTTTTAGGCTTCTTGCGCATGTTTGCAGTGGAAATTGCAGGCGCAACGGAAGTAAAGTACGTGCCAGGCTACTTCCCCTTTACGGAACCTTCCATAGAAGTGCACATCAAGCATCCAAAGTTGGGCTGGTTTGAACTCGGTGGCTCTGGCATTTTCCGCCCGGAAGTTACAAAGGCTATGGGCATAGACGTACCAGTCCTTGCATGGGGAATTGGAATTGACCGCATGGCACTTATGGCTCTAGGCCTTAACGACTTGCGCGAGCTCTTCTGCGAGGATGTTGAACGCGTACGCCTAAGAAAGGCAAAGTTCTAGTTGCATAAGAAGGGGGATGTCCGCTCGAAGCTACGCTGCGAATACCCCCTGCTATCTTGCATTAGGAGGGGGGAAGTCTCCCCCTGAGCGC